>NZ_WAKV01000078.1 GCF_015523185.1 Thermococcus sp. | reverse complement strand
TTTCTGCCAGACGGTTCATAGGTCAGGCCAGCAGGGGAAGTGACAGGGGAATGAGTCAAAAGGAGCAGAAGGAAGTCCTAGACGCTTTCTCCAGGGGGGATTTCAATGTTCTCGTCGCAACAAGTGTCGGCGAGGAGGGTCTTGACGTCCCGGAAGTTGATTTGGTCGTCTTCTATGAGCCGGTGCCTTCAGCGATAAGGAGCATTCAGAGGCGTGGTAGAACCGGCAGGCACAGGCCCGGCAGGGTAGTCGTCCTAATGGCCAAGGGGACCCGCGATGAAGCCTACTATTGGAGCTCCCGAAGAAAGGAGAAGGGAATGTTCGACGCAATCAAAAGAATAGCTAGAGAACTCGAAAAGCAAAGTAGTGGGGATAAAATAAGGGAAAAAGTTCCGGAGAGTGCGCCGATGGGAAAGGGCAAAATAACTCCCCTAGATGCGTTTCTGAAGCCAAAAAGGGAGAAAATTGAATCCATTGGGGCAGATACGGGTAAGGAAGAAGGTCGGAAAGTCGGAAAAGAGGAAGTCAAAGCCGGAAAGCATGCTGGAGAACTCCCAATAAAGCCGATTTTTGTGAGAAAGCCAAAGGGTATAGTTGTCTACGTTGATTCCCGCGAGCTGAGGAGTGGCGTGCCAAAGCTGTTGAAAGAACTTGGCGCCGAAGTGGAAGTCAAAACTTTGGACGTTGCCGATTATGTGGTCAGCGAAGATGTTGGAATAGAGAGGAAGAGCGCCAACGACTTCATTCAGTCCATCATAGACGGCAGGCTCTTCGACCAGGTAGAGAGGCTTAAGAGGGCCTATGAAAAGCCTGTAATAATCATCGAGGGTGAGCTCTACGGTATTAGAAACGTCCATCCCAACGCGATAAGGGGGGCCATAACGGCCGTAACGCTTGACTGGGGCGTTCCTGTGCTTTTCTCCTCAGGAAAGGAGGAAACCGCGAGCTATATCTACCTTCTGGCGAAGCGCGAGCAGGAGGAGAGGAAGAAGGAAGTCCGCCTGAGGAGTGAGAAGAAGGCATTAACGTTAGCGGAAAGGCAGAGGCTAATAGTTGAAGGCCTGCCCAACGTTTCTGCAACGCTGGCGAAGAGACTCTTGAAGCACTTTGGCAACGTCGAGAGGGTTTTCACAGCCACTGAAGAGGAGCTCAAGGAGGTCGAGGGTATCGGCGAGAAGAAGGCAAGGGAGATAAGGAAGGTTATTACGGCTCCATACGTCGAGGATGATGAGTAAAAAGGCAATCCAAACGCCCACCCAAGGGAAACCACTCCAAAACTTACTTTTTTATCGGTGCTCAATATGTGCCTCTTGATTAACGAAACACTAATTAAGGAGCGAATAAACAAAGACCCACTTTGAAGACTGCAAATTTCAAAAAGGCAAATTTCAAAAAGCACTTACTTTTCCGCCAGCGCTTGGGAAGGAAGCTCTAGAAAAAGCTTCACCAAAAGCACGGAGCTCCTCCTTAAGGGAATCCATTGAGTTAGGTTTCACACTCCAAATTTTCATTTTTCAAACTGAAAACACTTTGAAAGAGCTCTTTAAAAAAGGGTTTACTCCCTCCCGACGCCCGAAGGGCGTCTATTCTAAAGTTAAACCCACTCAAAAAACGCAATCTAGCAGATTCTCAATATCAAAACACTCATTTAGCAAGAAACCACCCAAGAACTTGGCTCTGAAAAGGAGCTACAAACCTTGGCCAAACTTCGCCCGCGCGAAGTTTGAAGGGGGGCATTTGGGCTGTCGCCCCCCTGGGGGTCCCGACGTCATCGCAACCCCCTACTCGTCGGGCGATTGAGTGTTGAGTAACTGTGATAAAAGGTTTGCTGAGCAGAAGAGTGCAGTCTTTTACTCTGGCTTCTTTTTGATAATTCTAATCGAAAAATTATCATTAGAATAAATTTATACTCGAAAAAAAAAAGAAAGAATTTTTACTCTAAGTAAAAGAAAAACATTATAAGCATTAGTGTAATATAATCTATTGCAGAACAGTGTGGAGGTGAACTCGGTGAAGTGGAGGTCTCTGTTCGCAGTCTTTTTGGGACTGCTAATGATTGGAACAATGACTGGAAGTGTAAGTGCAGAGTACTTGGGATATCATTGGTCCAAAATAAAATACGCAACCACCGTCGACCCTCAAACTACAGTTAGATACACAACTTACAACTCCGCAGACTTGGAACTTCAGTATTATATTCCACCCCAACCAGGAATACGACCCACATATATCTTTGTTGTATCTACCATTGGAAAGTCAACGGCCAGTTATGGACATCCATTCCCAATATGTAAGAATGAGTACATCATCCAAAAGCTTGGAGGTAGTAGATACATGGCAATTCTCACAGATCCCAATAGCCTTTCCTATGCTGGGGCAGATCCTTGGTCCGGCAGACACGATGAGAATATTGCTAGAAAAGTTGCATATGACTCCATGAGCGTTGCTTTAGATCTTCTTAACTCTTATGTTGCAACCGCAAAAGATATCGGGCAGTTAATGTATGACTTGGCTGAGGGCATAAGCTCCAAGAGCCATACACAGAACTATTGGGACGTCAAATGGAACTTTTGTTCATTTCTTGGTGGATGGCAGGGGACAGATCCTACTGAAATTCATACATACTTCAGGTTTAACGTAGAAGTTGACGAGAACAATCCACTGTTTGAAATAAAACTTATAAGCAAAATCGATGACAATCCCGACACCACGATAACATGGTATATAATGGGGGATTATCCAGATTATCCCAGACCAATCTCAATAACATCAATACCTCCAGCAAAGGTTATCCTGAGCTCCAAAGGCGGATACATCAAGGATACAACCATTACATTGAAAAATGGGGTTATAGTAATACCCTATAAATACAGGGGCAACGTTATCATTGAGAAGATACCTTATAAAGGACGAACTATAGAATACTATGTTATCCTTCCTAAGGGGCTCATAGAATTTGGAAAAGAGCTTGGGATTCCGGAGGATATTATAAACCACTTTGTGAAACTGAATAGGCCGTTTTACTTAATTAAAAACCCAGACAACGTTCATGTGAGGGTAGAAGGATGAACAGAAAAGCTGTATCTGCCTTCTTCCTTTTACTCTTTCTGTCTTTGCTGATTTTCATTCATGCTAACGAGAAAGATGGGGAAAAACAGGACTGGAATGTCTACACGCTCTCTGAACTCAGGTTTCAGGACAACATAACAACAAAGGCCCTTGACTACGCCCAGAGCCTTCATCCCAACTGGCAGTGGAGCGTAGCGACCTTCTGCATCTGGCCAAACGAAACCGCTACTGTTTTAGTTTACAGCAACTACACGATAAATTGCAAAGGATACACCTGCTCGAACATTAACGGCACTATTTACGCGGTAAACATCAACCTGACAAATCTGGGCCTGATTTCGCTCAGAAAAGTACACTCAAACACCTATAACGAACTGGCAAACAGATGTGAAGAGGTGTGGGACAGGGTAGAAAAGAAGGGCCTGGATTACTGTCGTTATAATCTTGCCCATAAGTGCCGGGTTTTGACGTACTGCCTCTGGCCGAACAGGACCATAACCTTCCTCTTTCACGCCAACTACACCACTGTTTGCAGGGGATATAACTGTGAAAACGAAAACGGAACGTTTTATGAGGTAACCTTTGACTCCGGCTGGAATGTCGTCTCGTTTCGAGAGGTTTCCGATGAATACTTTGAGCTAAATCGTCGGTGCGACCTTGCGTGGCTTTCCAAATGGGGGAACAGAACTGAGGAATAACACTCAAAGCATTTTTATACTGCCCCACCTACCGTGAACCGGTGCAAAAAATGGCTGGAACAGTGAGCAAGATAATCCACTTCCATGATGGGGAGGAGTTTATAGACGACATAGACTTTGCCCTTGAGCGCTTCTCCTACTTGGCTAGCAAGTACGGTCATAACCCCGTTGAGGGCATCGTCCTCTGGGACAGCATAGCGGTGAGAGACGAGGAGGGAATAAAGCTCTTCCGCGTCGGCGAGTTCCCGTACTTTCGGGGAACGCTGAAACTCGACCTCGAAACGCTCAGGGTAATGGAGCGCTACCTCGACGAGCTCGAGAGCAGATGGGACGAGCTGAGCGTTGAGGAGATTAACTACTTCGTCGAGATGCTCAACGAGGCCTTAGGCGAAGAGAGGGTTTACTACGATGCCTATTCCCTCGGCCTCGACAGAAACACTGCCTACATCATAATCAACCTCGTTGCGCTGAACTACCTTGAGGGGGTTCTGGACGGCAAAGACCGGGAAATCTTCGAGGAGGCCGTTGAGGTCCTGCTGAAATACCTCTAAAACATTCCCGAATTGCCAAATTGCATAATTACATAATTGCAGAATTGAACAATAATGGGAGGTGACTTGTGTGCTCTTCAAAAAGAGAGGCGTATTCGATGAGGGAGATGCGAGGAAGGTTGCGGAATGGATGAGTGCCCATCCTGAGGAGCGGGAGCTAATAGTTATGGCCGAGAGCGTTACCCCCGAGGCAAAGAGACGGCTCTGGGACTACGCGAGGGCCGTTCAGCTCATGGCGGATATGACCGGGGAGGAGAGAAGAGTTAAAGTCGAGATACTCGAGAGTTTCGTGAGCGAAAAGGTGAAGGGGTTGAACGTGGAGGAGCTGAGAACATGAGACTCATAATGGCCGAGGTCTTCAACAGCTGGCAGGGCGAAGGGGGAAGCGTCCCCGGGAGCGCCTTCGGGAGGAGGCAGGTTTTCGTCCGCTTCGCGGGCTGTAACCTCTATTGCCGATGGTGTGACTCAAAGCAGTACATCAACGCCTCCCGAGTTTCCCGCTGGCGCTACGAGGTCGAGCCCTTCACCGGGAAGTTCGAGTACCGGCCAAATCCAGCGAGCGTTGATGAAGTCGTTAACGCCGTTCTGCGGCTCGATACCGGTGATATTCACTCGATAAGCTACACCGGTGGCGAACCGACTCTCCAGGTGAAGCCGCTGAAGGCCCTTATGGAGCGCATGAAAAGTCTTGGCTTTGACAACTTCCTTGAGACCCACGGCGGCCTTCCGGAGCTTATCAGGGAGGTAGCTCCCCTGGTGGACTACGCGAGCGTGGACATAAAGGACGAGACGGCCAAGGCCACGGAAGACTGGAAAGGTCTCGTTCTCAGGGAAGTGGAAAGCATCAAAATCCTAAGGAATGCGGGTGCAAAGGTCTACGCTAAGCTCGTCGTCACGAGGGAGACCAAGCTCGAAAACGTCCGCTGGTACGCGGGGCTTTTGAAAAACTTAGCTCCCCTCGTGATACAGCCCAAGGAACCGATTGACATCTCACAGGAGAGGCTCATGGAGTTCTACCGCGAGGCCGCGCTGACAATGGGAAAAAAGAACGTCGGGCTAAGCTTCCAGGTGCATAAGTACCTCAACGTTCTCTGAACCCAAGGGCCAGGAGGGCCATTAAAGCCACAATCCCGGGCCCGCAGATTGACTCCCCTTTTTCCGGGGCTGTTTGTTCAGTGGGCGATGAAGTTGGAGTGGTTTCGGGCTTAGGCGTGGTTTCTGGTCGGGCTTTGTGGTATTCAACGAGCGGTGGGTAAATCGTGAAGTTGTCGCCGGCTAGAAAGAGGCCGTATGCAGTGCCGTTGGCCGAGAACGCGTAGACCGGCCAGATGGAGCAGAGTGGGATTATCCTGTTACCGACCCTCGCGTATCCGCTGGGAAGTCCGGAGGAGCTTACGGCATACCTCTCCGGATAAACGAAGGTTCCACCATTAGCGGGGACGTAATCAAGGCGTGGGACAGATAGAAAGTATTTCGCATAGGCGGATACGTTTTCCAGGGATTTTCCCCTTGGGGAACCCGCCACAAGTTCGTCCCATCGTTTTAGGGATACCGTGCCATTAGCCATCCACTCGTTCTTTTCAGGGTAGAGGCGTATCATGGTGACGTTCTCGGAACCCCTTTCCTCGACCCCAATGTAGGGTTTCCCGTTGATGAACGCAACGCCGAGGCTGAAGACACCGTCGTCAACCCCACTGAAGTGGAAGGCAGGGTTCCCGTATTCGTCCTCCTCAGGGGGATTGAATTGCTTGAGTATCGGTTTCAGGTCTATCTGGAAGGGTCTCCCGTTGTAGCCGAAGAGGAGGGTGTATCTCATGCTGGCGTGTTCCTGGGGCGCACCGGGGATTAGAATTCCCTCGACGGTTAGGTTCATCAGGAGAAGGGCGAAGGTCCCGTTCGTGAAGCCATTAATCGAAACCTCGACCTTCTCGGGGGCGATGTACACGTAGGAGTAGTTCCGGCCATCCCAAAGTTGAAGGGGTGGTTTCACCGTCCCGGGGAGCCGAAGGTTTGGAAGTCCGCATTCGTAGTAGTAACCCCACTCGCCTTTCTTCTTTACAGGTTCGACCCTCAGGACCGGCCTCAGGCTTCCGTTGGAGTATTCGAGGACTAAAGGCGGGATGATTGGGACGGAACCGTTGAACTCCATCGGTATAATCGGGGAAACGTAACGTCCGCCGCTGTAGAACCTCTCGGGTATGAAGTACCTGCAGTCAACGAGCTGGACCTGAGGGAAGTACAGGTACAACCTGCCTTCATAGGAGAAGGCTCTCATTCTCCTGACCACACCGGTCAAGTTGAAGTCCTTAATGAAGAACCAGTTGTCGGAGTCGGAGTAGATGTGGTCGGCCAGCATACCCGAAATGTTCAGGGACGACAGGTATTCCCTGAGAAGCCCGAAGGGGAGGGAAATCCTTGAACCGTTGACGTCAATCACGACCGTGTCGTTCGTCACGTTAAGGAGGTATGTTTCAAGCTGGACTCCACTGGGCCTGCCTAGTTCCCCCGTGACGTTGTTCCCCGTCACGTTATAGTGGACTGAGAAATCGAGGGCATCGGCGCTGAGGCAGTCTAGCTCGTCCGTTACAGAGGAGATTGGGCACATCCCCTCGTAGGGCTGGTAGAAGGAGTAAACATCAACCCCGAGAACTAGGCCGTCGCCCGAGGAGTAGGGGGTTACCTCAAACAGAACCGGGTTCGGGTAGTCTATTCCAGGGGGACATGCCGTCTTCCCCAAAACCGAGGAGGAAAAGGACATCGTGGAGAACAGGAGGACAAAGGCAATGACTAAACCCCTCATCTTCATCCTGTTACTCACCATAGTTGTTCTGAGGAGAACGTTTTAAAAAGCTTTTGAGAAATCCCTCAGGCGATGATGACATTGGCCTTTGGGGTGACCGATGCCCGGAAAACCCGCCTGAGCCAAAAACTTTTAATCCTTAACTATGTCCTAATCTTCGGTGGTAATCATCGAAGTTTTCAAGTGCGAGCACTGCGGGGCACCCTCGACGTAACTCCGGAGGATATAATCATCGTCTGCCCCTACTGCGGTTACCCGAATGCATATGACAGGGTTTTCACGGAGAAAAACGTCTTCTTTGTGGAGAGCCTGCCCAAAAAGGAAATCCTACGCCGTTTTCAGGAGAGGGTCCGAAAAGACCCGGACTACAGAGGGATAAGGGGCAAGATAAAAGTTGTCAAGGTTGAGGGCTATTACGTCCCGCTGTGGCTGGGGATTGTCGAGGGTGGGGGAAACATGCGATATATCATCTACGAAAAGAAGGGGAACAGTACCAAAGCTGTTGTGAAGTTCAAAAAGTTTGAGATGGAGTCCCTCGTATGCGTCCCTGCCAGAAGAAACGTTTATGACCCGGCCGTTGAAGAGCTGGCCCTTAAGTTCGAGCGCTATGGTTACCTCTCCTTCAAGAGGATAGAGGACACGCTAAAATATATGATGGACGTCAGGCCGATTGGCTCGCTGACGCCGGAGAAGTGGGAGAGCCTTGAGCTAGCGTTCTTAAACGCTGACTTTGGAAAGCAATACGCGAAGATGGCACTTTCCGACAGGGCCTCCGACGTAGCAAAAGAACGGCGCGTCCCTGAAGATGTTGAGCTGAAGTTTTTTAAATTTGAGGGGGATGTAAAAGAGATTGCCCTCGTTTTCTACCCCCTCTGGAAGGTCTACTACGACGTTGAAGGCGGGACGTACTTCGTCGCCTACGATGGTCACTATGGTAAAGAAGTTCTGGCGGTTGAACCCGTTAGGCTGTGGAGGAAAATCCACTACGCCCTTGTCTCATTAATTGGGATAGCAATTGCCGGCTTCTCTCTAGCCATTTACGGGAACTTTACCTACTGGGAAGCTTTGGTTCACGCCGGAAAGGGTGGAAGTGTCTTGTTCATCCTGCCGGCTATCGGGACTTACTTCGGCTTTGAGCTGGCCAGGGGCTACGGAAAGAAAGTTGCAAGGGATGTGAGGGTGGAGAGATGAAAGTGAGATGCCCTCACTGCGGCGCCGAGTTTGAGACTGAAGAAACCGGTGTGGTTACCTGTCCCTACTGTGGTTTTCAGATAAAGCTCGGCGAGGCCAGAACGTTTACATATCCACTGCGCGTTGAGAACCCCTGGAAAGCTCTGATGGCGTTCATAAGGATACAGCGCCTATCCCCCAACGACGTTGAATGGAAGGCTCGCATAGTCAAAAGGGAGCTTCTCTACGTTCCATTTTACCTCTTCTTTGTGAGGGCCCGGGGGGTTGCAAGAAGAGGATTAATCTCGAAGGACGGGGCCGGCTACGTTGAGTTCTTTAACTACATGACGGTTCCGGCTGTCAAGGGGTTTGAAGAGCTCGTTGGCTATCCCCTGCCCGTCAGAGGCAGGAGGTATTTCGACGGCCACGTGAAGGGCAGGCTTTTGAAAGGTGACCTGAGCGAAGAAGATGCCAGAAAACTCCTCAAAAACAGCATTAGGGAGCTTCTGAAACACGAGGCCGAGCGGTACTTTCACTGGAAGAACGTTGAGGTCGGGATGCCTGGTTTTGAGCCCGAACTGGACGGCCTAGTCTACTACCCCATCTGGCACATCGAGTACAAATACGGCCCATTCAGATACCGCGCCTACGTTGATGGAACCGACGGAAGGATTCCCTACGCCGAGTTCCCAATATCGGTTTTCAAAAGGGTCGTAAACTTAACCCTCGGTCTTCTCCTCCTCGCATCCGGGGTCTGGGTCGCAAAGAACCTTCCATTTAAAAGCGCAATAGCGCCCTTGGGCTCAATTCCCGCATCTATTGTGGCATCCTATCCCTCATTAAAGAGGGCTTTTGCAATCAGGGGAAGGGCCAGCGAACACAGGTTCCTCTCCAAGGTCAAAGAGGAGCACGCGCCTGAAGAGGAGGCATTCAAACACATAAGGCGAATTTTCAGATGACCTCCGTCAAATTTTTAAACCCCCCCTTTTAGTTACCTTCGGGAAAATTAAAGGGGGTGGGACCTTGCCCGCTGTAATAGAGGAGGTTGCCAAGGTTTCCTTTGAGAGGGTTGGAATGCACTCCCACATAAAGGGACTCGGACTCGATGAAAACGGAAAGGCCAAGTTTAAGGCAGACGGAATGGTGGGACAGATAAAGGCCAGGGAGGCAGCTGGCATAGCGGTCGAGCTCATAAAGCGTGGGAAGCTTGCGGGCAAGGGAATTCTCCTCGTTGGACCCACGGGTAGCGGAAAGACCGCGATAGCGATGGGCATAGCGAGGGAACTCGGCGAGGACGTTCCATTCGTTCAAATAGCTGGAAGCGAGATTTATTCAGCTGAAGTCAACAAGACCGAGTTCCTGAAACAGGCGATGAGAAGGGCCATAGGCGTTAGAATAAGCGAAGAGAGAAAGGTCTACGAGGGCGAGGTCAAGAAAATCGAAATCAAGAGGACAAGGCATCCCTTCAATCCTTACGTCGAAATCCCCGAGAGCGTGATAATAACACTCCGCACCAAGGACGATGAGAAAACGATAAGGGCCGGCAGGGAGATAGCCTACCAGCTCATGGAACTCGGCGTTGAGGAGGGCGACGTCATACAGATTGACGCGGAAACCGGCAAAGTCTCGAAGGTCGGAACGACGAAGGAAGAAGAGGGTCTCTTCTTCAAGAGGAAGGTCAGCCTCCCGAGCGGTCCTGTGCTCAAGATAAAGGAGTTCACCTACACGGTTACACTCCACGATTTGGATGTCGCCAACGCCCGTGGAAACATCTTCGGCCTGCTCTTCAGCACCGGCGCGGAGATAAGCGATGAGGTAAGGAGGCGCGTGGATGAGACCGTCAAAAGCTGGATTGAGGAGGGCAGGGCCACGCTCGTCCCCGGAGTGCTCTTCATTGACGAGGTTCACATGCTTGACATAGAGGCCTTCTCGTTCCTTGCGAGGGCTATGGAGAGCGAGCTTGCGCCGATTCTTATCCTAGCAACCAACCGCGGAAGGACGAAGATTAGGGGCACCGACATAGAGGCACCCCACGGCATACCGATTGACATGCTCGACAGGTTGCTCATAATAAACACGGAACCCTACAAGAAGGAGGAAATCAGGGAAATCATCAAGATTCGCGCCAAGGAGGAGAAAATAGACGTCAGCGAGGAGGCAATAGAGTATCTGGCCGAACTCGGTGAGAAGACGAGCCTGCGCTACGCCGTTCAGCTTCTAGCCCCGGCAAGCGTGCTGGCGAAGGGAGGCAGAGTCGAGAAGGAGCACGTTGAGAGGGCCAAGGAATACTTCGCTGACCTCAAGAGGAGCATCGAGTTCGTTGAAAAGCTTGAGGGCATGCTTAGCTAATTCCCTTTTCCACAACACTTTTAAGGATTATTTCCTTTAATACCCTCGGTGGGAGTATGCGTAAGGCCCACATTGTGTTCCTTGTAATTCTCTTACTGGCGTTAGGTGCCGGATGCCTATCTTCAAACGCTCAGACGCCAAGCTCCTCCCCGGTCTCGAACAGCCCCACCGCAACTTCCCCCCATTTCGGGCAAACGAAAAAGGAAACATCTTCCCTCCACGTTTCAATAGTGACCTCACCAATAAACGGCACGTTCTCGGGCAATCTAACTGCTCCTGAGGAAATCTTTGGGAAGGTCGAGAAGTTTCTTGAAAAAATGAACGCAACCCTTTACTCCTTTGAGGCCAGAATAATTGGGAACGAGTCCAACTCAAGTATTACCGTTTACGTTCTAAAGCTAGTTCCGCCTTTCATCCCGAAGGACTTTAGGGTAACAATAAACGCCCATCCTGTCAACGGGACGACCTTTGTCCCCTATGCATGGACGATTCCGGTTTCGGTTGAGTTCGGCAATGTTACTACAACCTCATACCTAGAGGTCAGCCCAGGGAACGTTATTAAGGGAACGGGAAACCTGATGGAATCGGAGCTCGACAGTCTCAACGGCTCGACGATTCTAACCATCAACGGACTTCGCTTTGTTGTCCTCGTTTCCAAACCCGGAAGCTACATCTTTGCAGTTTTCTACAACGACACGAAGATTTCCGCTGGTGGTATGGAGGTGGAACGATGAGAAGGCTTTACATAGCGGTGCCCTTTCTGGTTTATTCTCTGGCCTATCTGTTCTGGATGTTCCGCCCAGTTCTTGCTTTCTTTGTCCTTCTCAACTGGCTCACATTCTTGCTTGAGTATCGCTACGGGGGCGAATCGAAGGAAGGCGAAGAACTGGTGGCCTTTGGCATTTCAATGGCCATCGTTCTCCTGCCGTTGGGAGGGTATTTAACCCTGTTTGCGGAGGTTTTCACGGCTTTTATGTTCGCCTTCGAGTTCTTTGCAGTCCTGGTGAAAGCTAAAGGACTTTAATCCCTCATTATTTCCATCAGCTTCCTGCTCAGCTTGAGATGGAAGAAGAACTCATGGTAGACTCCGTTTTCTCCTTCAAAGACAACCTTCAGCTCATCGAGGTTCGCCTTACCACCGAACTCTCCGAAAATCAGAATCCCGTTGAGCTCAATAACCCCAAAAACGGCTGAGAGGTTGAAGAGCAACGTTCTGAGCTGGTATGCAGAAACTTCATGCCGTCCCAATTCCTCCCGAGGATACTTGAAGAGAAAGTACTCAAGACCCTCCATTTCGGCAACGTCGGTTATCGCTATGTCGGCCGTCAGGAAGACGAGTAGAGTCGGGGTCATGTTGTCGTACCTTTTGAGCGACTTCACGATGATTTCGTCGTTGTTGTGGGCAACTTCGCTAACACTCTCAGCTATGATTATCCTTGGCTTGAGCCTCTCAAACTCTTTGAGCGCTATATAGGCCGCTTTTCTGCTCCTCTTCGTCCTCCTGTTGCTGAACTCTTTCAGGAGGTGGGCGTTGAGAACATCCCTCGCAATTTCTTCCAGTTGCCTGTGCCTGTACTTGTAGTTCATCGCGTCCTCGATTTCCTTCTTAACTGCCTCTGCAACGACGATTTGGTAGCCGTCAAGGGGTTTGAATGAGGAGATAAAGCGGTGGTAGAAGAGGTTTGTGTCTGGGGCAAAGACAACACCCTTCTTAAGCCGCTGATAAAGCTCAAGGTTCTGGAGGAACTCGCCAACGTTGTCGTACCTGAGTATTCCCGATGAGATAAAACACTCGTAGAAGTCGCTCCACGTCGGGAGTTCGGAGGATAGCCTCGGCGGAACGCGGGAGTTAAAGGTCTTCCTATCTGCGATAACTTCAACGGTGTAGCCTTTCTCGCTCGGCCGGGCTTTGAGGAGTGGAATGCCGTAGAGGGGATAGCTCACGAGGAGCTCTTCTCTCTCGGCTAAGACGTTTAGGAGAACCTGAAGTTCGGGCTTTGTTATGACCTCAGCGGGTTTCATTCCCATCACCGAGAAAGTTCTTTATCGGTTGCATGTGCGTTGGAATCATCATGTAGGGCCTGTCCGGGAAGTCCATATCGAGGAGTCCCATGTAGACTATGAACTCCACCGGGAAGTCCTTGATTTGGACTATGGCAGCTGCAACTAGTGCTTTCCTGCCCGAGGTTATGTCGAGGCCTATTCTGAATCCCTCGCTCTCAAGCTTTGAAAACAGCTCCTTGAACTTTTTATCCGCCTCAAAAAAGCCGTAGTCCCTGATAACGACGGTTTCGATGACGGGGTCTATGTTATAGGCTCTCGATATCTCCCTGAGGGCGCTAACGACCCTGGGGAGAAGGTTTCTGTACCTCTGCTCCGTGAAGATGTAGATTCTTTTGATTTCCTTTCTACCTTTCCCCTCGCGCAGGATTTTGTAATATGTGTTCACCACGGCCCAGGGCGAGCGACCGAGCAGTGTAACGTAGGCTATCGCCATATCAATCACTCCACCATGATTATCCCGTAGAGGACGCTCTCCGAGAAGTTGATTTGAACGAGCGAGCTTATCTCTATCCCGATGGCATCAACACTCGGGCGAACCTTGGTTGGAATTCTGCAGGCCTTCCCTTTCTCGAAGGGACAGTCGTCGCAGAGGTTACAACTCCCGGGAAAGAGTGCCATTGCGTAGAGCTTTCCTTCTTTGAAGAGCTCCTCCTCGCGTTTTAGGAGGTAGAGGATGGCCTTTCTCTTTTCCTCCTCAAATCGTGCCATGTCCACCTGAAACTTTATCAGAAGGGCCTTCCTGTAGTGACCGACCCAGTCCCTTGCCTCCCTCCACTCCGGGGCGTACGGGGGACAGCTTGGCCTCTTGCCGTACATGGGACAGGCCCGGCACTTCCACACCGGTCGAGGAGAGACCACTATTTTCTCCGCCGGCACTTCTTTCTCCCAGAGCACCTTCATAGTTCGTTGAACGCTTTTGGAGTATTTTAACATTTGGCAAAACCCTTTTACGGAGGAAAGCGCAGGTTCAACTATGAGGGAGATGGTTCCGCTGATAATAGCGCTACTCCTAATCGGGGCCGGCTGTATAGGTGGGGGTGAGAAAATGAGCGCCCCGAAGACCCTTGAGGTCGGTTCCGTCTTCCACAATGGGGGCTACATCCCGGCCAAGTTCACCTGCGACGGGGAGGACATAAACCCGCCGATTTTCATAGGCAACATAAGCGAAAGGACAAAAAGCCTCGTCATTATAGTTGACGACCCTGACGCCCCTATGGGAACGTTCACCCACTGGATAGCATGGAACATTCCACCTCGAGGCGAGATTCCCGAAGCAGTTCCAAAGGTTGGAAGGGTGGAGAAGCCGATTCCGATGGTTCAGGGAAGGAACGACTTCGGGAAAATAGGCTACGGCGGTCCGTGTCCCCCGAGAGGAAAACCCCACCACTACCACTTCAAAGTTTACGCCCTCGATACCACCCTGAACCTCCCGCCAGGAGCAACGAGAAAAGAACTTGAAAAGGCAATGGAAGGACACGTAATCCAGTGGGGAGAGCTCGTTGGCCTCTATGAGAGGAAATGACTTTACTTCTTTTCCGTCAGTTTTATCACAAGGTTTATGGCACTCTGGAGCGCCGCAAGGAAGTTCAGAGCGAAGAATATCCAGTCTCCGATTATGTAGGAGTATATAGTCAATAACGTTGATGCCGTCACGTAGATTATTATGAACTGCATGTTCAGGGGGCATTTTCTCGTTTTTATCGTTTCCAAGGTCTGGGGAACCCATGCGCTTACAAGGAGCAACATTCCGAGGAGTCCGATTATCTCTCCACCGTTCATGGTCTCACCCGGGATAAAAACGGGCTCCCTTAAAAAAGGATTGTGGCGGGGTTTCTGTCAAAATACTCCCTTTAAAAATTTCCGTTTTAACTCATGCAAGCTAAAGTTCGCTGGCTAGCATTGACGTCGCCCACGTCTTGACGTCCTCATCGAGGATATCCTCTATGAGCTTCATGGCCCTCTCAAGTTCCCCTCTCCTCGCGAGCCTCAGAGCGACCTCCGCCTGAACCTTTGAGCGGTTTGGGAGGTCGGTTATATGCTCCGCTATGTAAAGAGCATCCTCGAACTTTTCGAGCTCCATGAACTCAAAGGCGAGTCCCATGAGGTTTTTGATTGAACTTTTTGTCTCAAGGGCCGTCTCAATTGCCCGCTCTAGGGCTTCTCTGTAGTCAACTCCAGAACGGGCCATCTCGACCGCTATTCCGGTCATAGCCTTGGAGCGGACGTTTCCATCTGGTATTCCAGAGGCGAGCTTTAGTGCCTCCTCAAACCTTCCCGCCTTTACAAGCTTCATAACGGCATCGTAAAGGGCCCGCGAGCGGTACCATGCCTGCATGAATACCCCCCTACCATTAGGGACTGGCACGATTTAAGGGTTCCGTTCGATGTCACCAAAAGCGTCTCAACGTTTATAACCCCTCCCCTACTATGGGGAGACGGTGGTTGGATGAAAAAGGCTGGAATGGTTCTCCTACTGCTGGTTCTTGTTGGGTTCTCGGCCGGTTGTATAGGGAGCTCCAGCAACTCCACCGCATCCACTATCTCAACCTCCAAGGAACCCCAGAAGCCATCATACGTTGACGTCAATGGGACAAGGATTTATCTGAACGAGATTCACTTCTACATGTACGGGCTTAAAACCTGCCCCCACTGCAGGCACATGCATGAATGGATTCCCCAGGAATACGGCGAAAGGGCCCTGACATACTACGAGCTCCTCGACAACAAGACCAACATGAACCTTTTCAACCAACTTGCCCAGCTGACTGGTATAACTGGTGTTCCAGCCATAGCAATTACCTACAACGGAACACTTTACGCGGTCATTGAGGGGGAGTTCAACGTTACCGCAACGCCGGAAATCCTCGCTACGGCAATTAAGAACGACGGTGTGCTACTCTTCACGGGGAAGACGTACCTGCTCTCCTACAAGGACCCTAAGGCTAAGCTTGTCATAAGAGCGCTCTACACAATATTCGTCAGGCATGAGCCGGTTAACGTTCAGGAGATACTCAACGAGCTGAAGGGTAACTCGACAGGTAATTCAACTGGCAACTAAACTAGATGACCTTTTGTTTTCAACCTTTTGTTCCGGAAACTGTGAAAAGCCCTTCTGAATATTAGCCTTCATGAAAGGCGAAATCAAAGCTTTGGTGGCAATCCTAGTTTCCTCCTTTGGAATCAGTGCTTTAGCCCTGTACCTCCTCGGCATATCGGGGTTCATTCCAAAGTTCTACGCCTTGGCCATGAGCGACTCAATCAACCCCTGCACATTCGTGATTTACACGATGCTTCTCATCGCGATATCCGTGAGGGAGGTATCACGGAGGAGGCTCTACGTAATAGGGTCAGCCTTCATACTTGCCGTTTACCTCTCGTATTTTCTCCTCGGAGTCGGCCTCCTTTACCTCGGTCAGTACATCCCGCTCTGGCTCGCGGGGGTTTTTGCCGTAGGCTTTGGAATATACACAATGGTCACGGGAATCCTTAAGCGTTCGAGGGTTGGAGATAAGGCCAAAATAAGAAGAAAAATCTTCAGCGCCGATGCGACGTTTATCGGCTCTTTTCTGCTGGGCGTAATCGTATCTACAACCCTCCTACCGTGCTCCGCTGGGAGTTACCTTGTTTATGCCACAATTATTGCCCATGGAAGCAGGGCACTGGCATTCTTCCTGCTGGCGCTCTACAACCTGATATTCGTCCTGCCCCTCGTTGTGATACTCCTAGCGATGGGAAGCGTTAGCGGGAGCAAACGCTTTTCTCAGGCGATGGTGAGGCACAGCATGGAGCTCTCGATTGTAGCAGGTCTGTTGCTCATCGGAATTGGGGTATGGGTCTTACTGGGGAGCTAGACCCAGCCTTTTTCTAACTCTCCTCTCGAACTCCACGAAATTTGGGACTCCGATAAATTCAATTTTGTTGTCTATGAGTATCGTCGGCGTTCCAAGGATGTTGTGTTCCATGGCCTTCCTTTGGCCTTCGGGGGTGGCAACGCTCAGTTCCCTTACCACAACACCTTCATACTTTTTCTCAAGTTCTCTCGCCATCTGTATAGCTATCGGGCAGTAGGGACATCCTGGTGCGGTTATGACTTCTATAATCACTTTTCGCTTCGGCTTTACTTCAATCATACCAGCTCGTTTCATGAGTTCGAGCATTTTCTTTCGCCTTATTATCTCCAACTCGTCCATGATACCACCAAAAAAAAAAGGGAATTTTAGAAAATTAAAAACACTAACGTCAGAAAAGATGTGAGAATTCTCAATCAACGGCGTTCAGGTGAATCACCAGCAGTACTGCAAAGAGAATGGCAAAGGTTATGTGAATCTTTTTCCATGTCTGATAAATCCTTATGTACTTTCTGGCACTGTCACGTTTGCCCTCCTTGGCGAGTGCAAGTATTTTCCGGTTTATTGCCCTTCCGATAAACCCAAGGGCGTTGATTATAACCAGTGTTATTCCCATTCCCAGCCCCGCTATTCCTCCGACTCCAGAGTAGTTTCCGCACGAGAAAAAGTGGACGAAGACGAGTAGTGTTCCTATTATCGTCAGGGCATGGTGAACCGTCATCGGTGATATTGGTCCTATGAAAGTTATGTACGGATGCTCGGGCTGGATTTCAAAACCCCACTTTTCGCCCTTTTTATGGCGTATGATGAGCTTCCTCTTGGTCATTGCATAGTAGACGACCCCTAGACCTATGAGGCTAACTCCTGCGACTGCAAATGCGGTGTAACCGGCTTCGTATTCGTTCTCTTCGTTCTCGTATTCATCGGCGAGGACCAGAGGAACCAGCAGGAGGAGTATCACAAACGCAACGGTCAGCTTGTTTTTCATGTCTATCCCTCCAAAGCAGATGGGGTTATTTCATCCGAACAGCTCAATACAAATCCTGCATTCCGCGGGGTTAACTTCGGGGTCTATCCTAGAGTGAAAGGTGCAAACGTAACCTCTTCCGAGCATTTTAAGGGCTATTTCAATGAGCCTTCGGTGAATCACATACTCGCCCGGATGGGATTCAAGAATTTCGTCTGCCAGTTCCTCCAGTTCTCTGTCGATATCGCTGAACTTCGAGACATCTATCATTGAGCCCCTGTCCATGTTGAGGTACCGCGAAACAGCCGACTGGGTAACGTGCAGAAGCTCCGCTATCTCAACCTGTTTCAGCCCCTTATTCCGAAGGTGCTCAACAAGGCGCCTTCTGAGCGAGGGGTAGACATAGCGCGATGCAACCTCAAAGGCTGTAACCTTCATGGTTCAACCTATCCCGCGGAATACTTAAGGGTTTTGATGTATATGCAAACTGGTAAGAACCATTAGGTTGGAGTTCATAAATTCTGCTCTTGATGTTCTTTCCAATAAAAAATTTAAACCACTTGCTCCAATATTCATATGACAAATGTCATAATCTGGGGTGAGACCATGGCCGTGAAAGTTCCCAACAACGGAAAGGAAGCTGGAATCCTCATGAGGTGCGACCAGTGTTCGATGAGCCTTCCGGGAGGATGTACCTTCAGGGGAATCTGTGGAAAGGACCCCGACCTGAACTCCCTCCAAGAGGCCCTCATTTACGGAATAAAGGGAACGGCCGCCTACTACTACCACGCCTACGAGCTCGGCTACAAGGACGATGAAATCGGCTTCTTCCTGAGCAAGGCCCTCTACTCGACCCTCACCAACGTGAACTTCGACAAGAACCGCTTCCTTGAGCTCATCCTTGAAAACGGAAGGATACACCTCAAGGCGATGGAGCTTCTCGACAGGGCCTACACCGAGACCTACGGAAACCCGGAGCCGGTCAAGGTTCCGACCGGAACCGACGAGGGCCACGGAATACTCATCACCGGCCACACCTACAGGGCCCTCTACGAACTCCTCAAGCAGATACGGGAGATGGGCCTCGAGGATGAAATAAGGGTCTACACCCACTCCGAGATGCTCCCGGCCCATTCATATCCCGAGTTCAGGAAGTTCGAGTCCCTCTACGGCAACTGGGGAGGTTCGTGGGTCTACCAGAGGAAGGAGTTCAGCGAGTTCCCGGGAGCAATCCTCGGAACGAGCAACTGTGTCCAGCAGCCGCCGAAGAGCTACGCCGACAGGATGTTCACGACGGATATAGCTGGCCTCGAAGGTGTTCTCCACCTCGAGAACGACTACGAACCCTTAATCAAGCGCGCCCTGGAGACGCCGAGGATGGAAAGGAAGGAGAATGGCTATATAGTCACCGGCTTCCACCACACCAACGTTCTTCCCCTCATGGACAAGCTCATCGAACTAATCAACGAGGGCAAGATAAGGCACGTCTTCGTCATAGGTGGCTGTGACGTTCCCAACCCGAAGATGAGCTACTACGAGAAGCTCACCGCAATAGTTCCTGAGGATGCGATAATCCTCTCGGCCGCGTGCGGTAAGTTCCGCTACAACAGGCGCGACTACGGTGAAATCGAGGGAATCCCGCGCTTCATGGACTTCGGCCAGTGTAACAACGTCTACTCGATAATCCAGATTGCTGGTGCGCTCGCCAAGGAGCTCGACGTTGGCCTCAACGACTTGCCCGTCAGCATAGTCCTCAGCTGGATGGAGCAGAAGGCCATAGGGATACTCTACAGCCTCCTCTACCTCGGAATCAAGGGAATCTACATCGGGCCTAAGGCTCCCGAGTTCTTCACACCAAATGTCTTCGAAACAATCAGAAAGAAGTTTGACCTCAGGCTCATAAGCGAGCCCGAGGAGGACCTCAAGAGGATGCTCAACTCGACCACCGCGGTCAGCGAGGATTCCCCGCTTCTTGACTGATTCCCCTCTCTTTCTCTTACTGCCTTAGAACACCCTAGCGTAGCCCCACTTCTTAACGCTCGTCAGGATTGATGTCTCGGTGCTCTTTATCCCCTCTATCCTTCCAAGCTTCTCAACGAGGAAGTTCTCAAGCTCCTGCAGGTCCTTTACCGTTACCTGCATGAGTATGTCGTGTGCCCCTGTGGCTATACCTAAAACATCAACCTCCGGCAACTCCTTCAACTTTTCGACGGCCTCCTTTATCTTGCTCGGCTCTACGTCAACCGCTATAAATGCCACAACAGAGTAGCCGGCTTTGAAGGGGTTTATGAGTGCGACAAACTTTCTGATTATGCCCCTCTCAACAAGTTTCTTCACCCTTAACCTGACCGTTGACTCGGGCACCTTCAACCTTCTCGCTATCTCAGAGTAGCTGGCCCTCCCATCCTCCTGGAGTATGTGGAGTATCGCCCTGTCCAGCTCGTCCAGCTTTTCTACCTCAGCCATTTTATATCACCAATTTTAAGTTTTTAGTATCATATTTTTAAATTTTTCTAAAAAATTAGCAAAAATTGACCGAAATTACTATTAATTTCAAAAGCAAAAAGGAAACGGTGGTCCCATGCTACCCGGGAAGGAAGAGGTCATAGATGGCTACTCCCGTTACATCTCGAGGGCTTCCCACGTTACATATACCCCCATTGTTCCCTACAAAGCCCGGAATGCCCTGGTGTGGGACGTTGATGGAAGGGAGTACATAGACTTCCTAAGCGATGCTGCCGTTCAGAACGTCGGCCACAACAACCCCCGCGTGGTCGAGGCCGTTAAGAGGACCACGGATAGGTTGCTCCACTTCACCTTCATCTACGGCTTCCCGGTCGAGCCCTACCTGCTGGCGAAGAAGCTGGCCGAGATAGCACCCATAGAAAGCCCGAAGGTGGCCTTCGGTCTGAGCGGGAGCGACGCCAACGACGGGGCAATAAAGTTCGCGAGGGCCTACACAGGCAGAAGGGCCATCATAGGCTATTTGCGGAGCTACTACGGCTCGACTTACGGAGCTATGAGCGTCACTGGACTAGACTTTGAAGTCCGCTCCAAGGTCGGCCAGCTTAGCGACATCCACTTTATTCCCTATCCAAACTGCTACCGCTGTCCCTTTGGAAAAGAACCCGGAAAGTGCCGTATGGAATGCCTGGAATACCTGAAGGAGAAGTTCGAGGGGGAGGTTCACGCGGAGGGCGTCGCGCTCCTCCTGGCGGAACCGATACAGGGCGATGCAGGAATGGTGGTTCCACCTGAGGGTTACTTCCAAAAACTGAAAAGGCTCCTCGACGAGCATGGAATCCTCCTCGGCGTTGATGAAGTCCAGAGCGGGCTTGGGAGGACTGGCAGGTGGTTCGCCATCGAGCACTTCAGTGTTGAGCCCGACATAATAACCCTCGCGAAGCCACTCGGCGGTGGACTCCCGATAAGTGCTGTAATCGGGAGAGCTGAGATAATGGACTCTCTTCCACCGCTCGGCCATGCATTCACCCTGAGCGGGAATCCCGTGGCGAGCGCCGCGGCTTTGGCCGTTATCGAGGAAATCAAGGAGCGGAACCTTTTGGCTAGAGCGGAAAGACTTGGAAAGAAAGCCAAGAACAGGCTCGAGAGGATGAAGAAAAGGCATGAGCTCATAGGTGACGTCCGCGGTCTCGGCCTCATGCTCGGTGTTGAGCTCGTAAAGGACAGGGAAACGAAGGAGAGGGCCTACGACGAAGCCAAAAAGGTCGTCTGGAGGGCCTACGAGCTGGGCCTTATAGTAGCGTTCCTCCAGGGCAACGTCCTGAGGATTCAACCGCCCCTTACAATAGAAGAGGAGCTCCTCGAAGAAGGTCTTGACAGGCTTGAAGAAGCGATAGAAGACGTTGAAAACGGAGATGTCCCGGAAGACGTTGTAAAAAAGGTGCAGGGATGGTGAAAGAAAACTCACTCCTTGGAGTCCTTTCCTGAGGACTTCTCATTCTTCTCCGTGGTGCCGGTAGTCTTTGCCGGTGCGGATTTTGTCGCAGGCTTCGCAGGTGTCGACTTCTTCGGTGGCCTTATGCCGTAGCCGAGTACCTTGAACTCTATCTTCGAACCGTCGCGGAGGTAGTAGACGTAGGTTCCGTCGGCTTTCTTCTCTATCTTGACCACGGGGAAGCGGTAGTCCCCAAAGCGCTCGTTGAGCTCTTTAACCTTGTCGGGGTGAATGGGCACCCAGTTGAAGAGCTCAAGGGCATCTCCCGTTCCGTCTGTAGTCAGTATGTAACTCTCGCTGAAACCGAGCGCTCCTGTCGGGCAGACATCCACACAGAACTGGCAGAAGGTACACCTTCCGTAGTCCACCTTAGGGTGAGGCCTCTTCTCCATCTTGCCGTCCACTTCGAGCCACGTCATCTCTATCGCTCTAGCTGGACATATCTGTCCACAGAAGTTACAGCCGACGCATTTCTTCCAGTCGAGGGTGTGGAATCCCCTGTACTTCGGAGCGGGCTCTATCTTCTCGAAGGGTATCTTTATCGTCACCGGCTTCTTGAACAGGTACTTGAGGCCCATCCAGGGCTTGACGAATGATTTCTTGAGCTTAACTTTCTCCTCGCCAACAACTCTCGCCATCTTCATCACCTGTCTATGTCGGGCGGACAGTTGTCAAGGGTCTTCAATATGACCGGAACATCTGCAAGGCGGGCACCTTTAAGCAGTTCTTCAAGCACTGTAACGCCGTGGCTCTGGCTCGGTCCGCGTATGTGGACGCGGTAGGGTTTGTGGCTTCCGTCGCTGACGACGTACGCTCCAAAGTCGCCCTTCGTTGACTCGACGTGGGCGTAGGCATCTCCCTTAGGTGGCTTGAACCTCGGCAGGGCCTTTAGACGGGCGTCCTGAACCATGTAAGGCCCGCTGGGCGGCCCCATGTCGAGGAGTTGCTCCAGTATGTAGAGGTCCTGCTCTAGCTCGTACCTCCTTACCAGAACACGTGCAAGACTGTCTCCTTCCTTCAAGATAGGAACCTCGAAGTCGAGCTGGTCGTAGAGGTAGTAGGGGTCGTCCTTCCTGACGTCGTAGGGAACGCCGACGGCCCTGAGGTTCGGACCGGTTACAGCATGCTTGAGGGCAAACTTCTTGTCCATCACACCAACGCCTTCGGTCCTCTCAAAGGTTATGTAGTTGTCAAAGAGTATCTCGTCAAAGTCCTTGAGCTTGGACTTGATGTACTCCACGGTATCGCGGAGCTGTCTCAACCAGCGGTCGCCTGGTATGTCCCTTCTCACTCCCCCTGGAACGGTGTAGATATGGTAGACTCTCCCTCCAGTGAGTTCCTCAAAGAGGCGCATTAGCCTCTCACGGTAGGCAGCAGCCCACTGACCGGGGGTGTAGAGACCTATCTCGTTTCCAAAACCCATTATCCAGAACATCCAAGCTGAAACCCTTGCCATCTCAAGAACAACGTTCCTAATCCATATAGCCCTCTCGGGAACCTCCCAGCCGACTATCTCGTCAACGGCCATCGAGTAGATGTTCTCGGGAACGTCGCTCTCGGGGACACAGATACGGAGGAGTAAAGCGATGTTGGTAAAGTAGGGCCTCTGCTCCGCTAATTTCTCAAAACCTCTGTGCAGAAAGCCAGGATTGACTATGGCCTTCTCTATCCTGTTGCCGTCCATTTTGAGGATTATGCTGAAGTTCTCGGTTGCCATGTGCTGTGGACCGAAGAACAGCTCGTAGGTGTCTTTTGCTATCGGATGAAGGTACATGTCGTGGGCCTTTGCTTCCTCCCTAAGCTCCTTCGGAACCTCTAAATTCGCCATGAGCATCACCTCAGATTACATAATTCGTCTTGCTCTCATCATACCTGTCGAAGTCCTCTCCATAGATGATCTTGACATAGCTCAGCGTGTTGAAGTCCTTTCTGAAGGGATGCTTCTCGTACTCCCTCGGCTCAAGGATGAAGGGCCCGAGCCTTGGATTGCCTTCAAAGACTATCCCGAAGAACTCGTGTGCCTCCCTCTCGTAGGTTTCAGCGACCGGCCATATGTCCATCATGGTCGGGAGCTTTGCATTTTCCCTCGGAACCCTCGTCCTGACGAAGGCATGCACGCTCTCGCTAACGCTCCAGAGCTGGTAGACAAGCTCGAACTCATTCTCTTTAAGCCAGTCAACGACGCTTATCTGTATGAGCATCTCGAAGGTTTCGCTCGCTAGTTCGAGGAACTCGTGTATTCTCTCCACTGGAACCTTGAACTCAACGCGCCTCTCCCTTCTTACGTTCCCCTCGGCGTAGGGAGCCTTCTCAAGGATGAGCTTTACGAGTCTTCCCTCCTTGGTGTCTGGAAGGGTCGGTTTTTCCTCAACGGGTTGGGCCTCAACTTTCTTAACGTTTTCATTCACAGCCATGCCAACCACCTCTTGGCTTCCCTCTCACGCCAGCCTTCGCCAAAGAGCTTGTCCTGGTTCTTTTTGTAGTACTCGTAGTTCTCCTTATAGCGCTTCCAGCCGTCGGCGGTACCGTCTTCAATCTTCCTCATGATTTCCATTATACCATCCATAACGGCTTCAGGCCTCGGCATACAGCCAGCTATTGCAACGTCAATCGGGATGTACTTGTCGAGTTGCTTGACGACGTTGTAGGAGTCCCAGTAAACACCCCCGTTAATAGGACAGGAACCGTGGGCGAGTATGTATTTGGGGTCCGGCATCATCTCGTAGGTTATGATAATTCTCTTGAGGGTCTTCGGCGTGACGTAGCCGGTAATGAGGAAGAGGTCCCCCATCCTGGGGGACGGGTTAGGCATCATACCAAAGCGTTCAAGGTCATATCTGGCATTAAATAGGGGTGGCATCTCTATACCACCGCACCCTGTACAGAACGCTACTATCCAGAGACTCTTCTTTCTCGCCCATTTGAATAGAGGCTCGAAGAGCTTGAACTCTTTGAGTTCGTAGCTTATGAAGTCCTCACCCATCTTTCACCACCCCATCGTAAGGATAACTGCTATTATTCCCAGTATGGTCGGCCACTTCCAGAAGAACTTAGCGGCCTGGTCTATTGTAAAGCGCGGGTAGATGCTGGCAACGAATATTGCTATGAAAAGCACGACTAACTGCTTGATGAGCAACTCTAGGAGGTTACTCGCTCCGCCAAGGAAGAGCACCGCGAAGAAGGCCGTCTCGGCAAATATCTGAACCGCGTGCTGGGTGAAGAGCAGTGCCGCGTGCTTGCCACCGTACTCGAGCATCGGACCCATAGAGATTTCCGCTGGGGCCGTTATGATGTCGAACGGTTCCAGACCGAGCATTGCCTGGAAGACTATGTCAAAGACTATGAAGGCCAAGAACAGGGCAGGAACCGTTATGCTCCACCCGTGAACCTGCTGGAGGGCAACGATGTTGCTGAGCTTGAAGGTTCCCCAGTGCTGAACGAGGGCTATTATGGCCAGACCGTAGGGCAACTGCATGGCCACCATGGTGAGCAGACCACGCTGGACACCGACCGCGGAATACGGGTTTCCTGAGCTCATGGCACCCAGCATTATTCCGAGCATCGGAACCTCGAGAAGGTAAGCGACGACGATTAAATCGGCGTTACTGCTGAAGAGCTGGAAGTTGGCTATTGGGATGAAGAGGAGCGCCGCTATGCTCGCTCCAAGCGCGAACACTGGGCCGAAGTCATAGACAAAGCCGTGGCTTATGCTTTCCTTTTTACCTAAGAGCTTCAGGGTGTCAATCAGGGGCTGGTAGATGGGAGGCCCAACGCGCCTCTGTATTCTCGCCATGGCCTTTCTCTCGATACCCATGAAGATGAAACCCATGAAGGTGGCGTAGATTATCATGCCTATCGTCTCGAGGGCAAGCTTCCAGTCGAACATTCACAACACCCCCCACAGCGCCAGTATAATGAGCACAACAGCTAAGTACCAGGCATAGCTCTGAACGTTTCCGTTGTAGAAGCCCTCCCTAAGCCAGTCAGCGAAGTCCTCGGCTATTCCTGCTAGTCTCTCGTAGAACCTGTCCCAGCTGTACTTGAGCCAAAAGTCGAGGGCTTCTGCAAGTGGTCTGTAGAAGTTCCTCCTTATGCTGAGGTTGTAGTCCTCTGTAACCGGGTTACCAGACTGGTAGGTGTCCGTGACGGGAACCTTTCTGGCCTTAGCACCATAAAGGAAGATTAGTCCAGCTATCGCGAGGCCCAGGATAAGGATTACCGTAACAAGGAGCGCGTTGTAGGTTCCGACAGGGGTCACCAGCTTGAAGTAGTCGCCCCCTACCGAATTTCCAAGGAACTTTCCGAGGTACTCTGTGACCAGACCGGGGGCTATACCGAAGACGAGGTTTGGAATAGCGAGTATTGCCATGCCAATGAGGAGCGGGAGCTGTGCCTCCTTAACGTCTTCAAGGTCACTCGGCCTCTGGCCGAACCAGACAGCGTAGAGGAACCTGACTACGTAGGCAAAGGCCAGTCCACTGCCAAGGAATATCGCTCCGGCAACGAGTGGCATGTGGGCCTGTATTGCCGCTTCATAGAGGAGCCACTTGCTGGCGAAGCCCGCCATCGGCGGGATTCCCGCTAAGCTGAGGACGGCTATGAGGGACATGGCAAAGGTTATGGGCATCTTCTCTGCCAGACCTCCAAAGTCTTCAAAGCGCGTCTTGCCCGTTCTCAGTATTAGGGCCGCGACCACAAGCCAGAAAAGGCCCTTGAAGACCGCGTGGCTCAGCACATGGAAGAGCGCTCCCATGAAACCAAGTGAGGTACCTACTCCAAGACCCAGCAGTATGTAGCCGACCTGACTGACGGATGAGTAAGCGAAGAGCTTCCTTATGTCCTCTTGGAGGACTGCGAGGAAACCGGCAACGACGACGGTTATCGCTCCAAGCCAGGCTATTATGTATGAAAAGACCAAGTGGTTGTGCCAGACGCCGAGGGCAGTGTAGAGCTTGGCCCCCATCAGGATGTAGAGGAGCAGGAATCCATAGGCCCCAGCCTTGCTGAGGGCACCGCTGAAGAAGGTTGTATAGCTCTGGTCAACCTCGCTGTAAGCCCCCGGCGCCCAGACGTGGAGCGGAACTGAACCGGCCTTGACACCGAAGGCAGTGATGAAGAGCAGGAACACGAGAGCGGTTAGGCTCTTGCTCATGCTTCCCAGCATAGCGTCCATGTACATAGCCTGCTTGATGGTCGCGAAGTCGAGGGCGCCGGTCTTGGCGTAGAGTATACCGATGGCTATGAGCATTGCATAGGCGCCTATAACGCTGAGCACGAAGTACTTCAGGGACTCGTGTTTGTTCCTCTTGAGTACCATCATGAAACTCGCGAAGGTCATGAGCTCCCAGAACAGGAAGAAGCTCACGAAGTCTCCGCTGAGGAAGACGCCGAGGACACCGGTGTAGCTCATTAGGGCGAAGAGCCACTCGTAGGAGTTCCTGGAAGTGCTGGCCATTCCGAAGGCCATCGCAACTCCAACGAGGGAAGCGATAACGGCAAAGTACCAGTTTATCTGGTTGAGGTTAAAGATGAGCTTGAACCCGCCGACGGTTAGGGTGTGGGTCACGGTCTCGGGGTTGCTACCCGCTATGGTCGGATAATACTTGGCTAGTATTCCGATGGGAACTAGTGCCCCTAGTATTCCAACGGTCTCGCGAACGCCCCTGATGTCAAGGGCCCAGGCTATAAAGCCAGCTATGAGAGGAGCGAAGAGCATTATTATTAGCTCGTTCATGCTCCCACCCCCATCAAGGGAACGTTCTTGATGTAGTTGGCCACGTTGAATATGTCGCTTCCGGCCTTCTGGGAAACGCTCCAGAGGTAGTTCGGGTAGATTCCTATTGCAACCACGAGTATCACCAGGGCAACAACTATGGCAACGAGGGGAACACTCTCCGAAATCCTCTCACCGTTACCCTCGAACCAGATGGCGTGGATTAGCCTGAAGTAATAGACGGCCTCGACGACGCTGGCACCCAAGACGAGGAAAGCGGCCCAAGTATAGCCGGCTTCAATTGTTGCCAAGATTATCCTGAGCTTGCTCCAGAATATGTTGAACAGTGGTATTCCCACGGCCGCCATAGAGCCGACTGTTATTCCAAGGGCTGTGAAGGGCATTTTCCTACCAAGACCCCTGAAGTTCTCAATCTCCGCCCCTCCAAGCTGTAGGGCGACGTAACCAACGCCAAGGAACAGAAGGAGCTTGATTACTGCATGGTTTATCATCTGGAAGACTCCGGCGTCAACTCCAGCCTGGGTTCCGAGGGCAAAGGCAAGGGCTATGAGTCCAACTTGGCTTATTGACGAGTAGGCTATCATCCTCTTAACGTTCCTCTGCCTCAAAGCTGAGAACTCCGCAACGACCACCGTCAGGGTGGCCATCACAACGAGGAGCTTGAGGACGTTATGCCAGGTTCCAACGGCGCTGAGGAGGTAGAGAACCCTCGCCAGAGCGTAGAGGCCGGCCTTGACGACAAAGGCGGAAAACATTGCCGTTATCGGGTGCGGTGCTGCTTGATATGCATCGGGGGCCCAGGCGTTGAGGGGGAAGAGCTCGGCCTCAACGGCAAGACCGAACACTATAAGGGCCAATCCGACCTGGGCAACCGTCGGGTTGATGTTGCCTGCGAGCTGGGCAATCTGGGCCATGTTGAGAGTCCCGGTGGCGCCGTAAATCAGGGCAACGCCGATTAGGAAGAAGCTTGACCCTATGCCACCGAGAATCATGTACTTGAGGGATGCTTCGGCGGCTTCACCTGTTTTGTTGTAGGCCGTCAAGGCATAGGCGGTTATTGCCGTTATTTCCATGAAGACGAAGAGGTTGAAGATGTCACCGGTTGCTATCATTCCAGTGGCTCCAAGCATGAGGAGCAGGAACAGCATGGCGTATTTGTCAATCGGCTCAACGTTCACAGCTTTGAAGTTGAAGACCGCCATGAGGAAGCTCGCCATGGCGACTATGAGTATGAAGAGTGCCGCGAAGTAACCGATGTAAAGGTTTATTCCAACGGGCGGCTTCCAGCCACCTGCCATTACTATAATCGGCTTTCCCGTGGAGTAGACCTGCTGGAAGACCCACGCCGCTATTCCAACCTGGAGCGCGGTGATTATGAGCACGTAGGTCTTAATGGCCTTCTTCCCGAGTCCCTTGATAAGGGGAACGAAGAAGGCACCGAGGAGAGGTAACGCTATGAGGAGTGAAGCATACTGCCCGTTCATCCTCTCAACCTCCTTATCTCCTCAATGTTGAGGGTTCCGTAATGCCTGTAGAGGACAATAACGGCACTAAGGGCCATGGCAGTTGTGGCAACGCCTATGACTATCGCAGTCAGAACGAGAGCCTGCGGAATCGGGTCAACTGCCTGGTTTGGACCTATTCCCTCGCTTAAAATCGGAGCACTCCTTCCGTAGATGTAACCTATACTGACGAGGAGCAGGTTAACGCCGGTTTCCATTATGCTTAAGCCAATAAGCATCTTGAGGATATTCTTCTTGACCAGTATCGCGTAAAGGCCTATGAGGACAAGGGAAATGGCCCCGAAGTAGAAGACGCTTATATGAGGAAGGCTCATTCGCTCACCCCCTCCTTGAGCATGTTGTCAATGATTCCGCTGAGCTCGGTGCCGACCTTGAGGCCTATGATGATGTAAATTATCGGAATGAATCCACCGCTGAAGAGCCGGCCTATGTTCTCGTGTCCCCAGCCCCAGGTCTGCCATATCCAGTCAAAGAGGAAGTAGCCACCTATCGCGAGGCCTATGAGACCTACTATGACGTAACCCATTCCTGCAATTCCTTCAGTCTTCTCGAAGGCCTTGTGCGGGATTTCGTACATGGTGAAGGCCATGTAGAGCAACAGGAAGGCGGTCGCTATAGTGGCTCCTCCTGGGAAACCTCCACCCGGGGTGAGGTGTCCGTGGATAAAGATGTACGCTCCAAAGAGTATCACGAAGGGGGCAAGGAGTCTCGTTCCGGTTGTGAGAACGATTGAACCCTCGGTCTTGGCGGTTCTCCTCTTCTTCCTCTCCCATAGGAGGGCTCCGACACCGGTTGATGCTATGAACAGCACAGTGACTTCACCGAGGGTATCGAAACCACGGTAGTTGACGACAACCGCTGTTACAGCGTTTATTGCCCCCGTCTGCTGTTTAACGTGGTTCAGGTAGTACTGGCCGACGAGCATCTTATCCTGCCCAAAGGGAACTCCCGCCAATCCCTGAGCGAGCCAGTAACCGATGATTAGAATTGTAATTATCGCGAGACCGCGCTTCAGAATGCTCACCATCTTACCCACCACCCGGGCCTCTCTTCCTCTTCGGTCTCAAAGCGCTTGGTCCTCTTAATGGCGAAGATGAATATCGCACCGCTCAGCGCGGCACCTATGGCCGCTTCAGTCATTGCAACGTCCGGAGCCTGTAGGATAAGGAACAGTATCGAGGCGAATAAGCTTACCGCCGCCATGCCAACGGCCGCAGCGAGTAAGTCCCTCCATTCAACCGCCAGTATGGCCGAGACTATCATGACGGCGACTATGATGTAGTCAATACAGGTTATGCAGTTCATTCGCTCACCTCCCCAGAGGCCTCACCTTCAATATTTTCGGCCTGTGCCTTGCTCGCGAGGTGCTCGGCGTACTTATCAACGACGCTACCGTGCCATAGCGGAATTCCGCGCTTGTAGGCGGCTCTTATAAGGGCATGAGCGCTTATTGGGTTCGTGAGAAGGAGGAACCCAGCAACCGCTATCGTCTGGACTATCCACGCCGGAGAGTAACCCTTGCCAACGGCCCAGATTCCAGTTCCTACTATGACACCCAGGCTTCCAAGAGTGGCGCTCTTCGTCGAGGTCTGCATCCTGTTGTAAACGTCTGGCATCCTGATTAGGCCGAGAGCGGACAGGAAGTAGAAGAACGTTCCTATGAGGACTAGGATTTCACCGGTTATAGCCAGGGCATTCATAGGCCTCCCTCCAGGTAGCGGGCGAAGGCTATGACTCCACCGAAAGCTAATAGCGCGTAAACCAAAGCGACACTGATGTATATCATCCTGCCGTAGTAGAGTGCAAAGAGGACCATTAACCCGGTGGTTATCGTGGTCATGATATCAACCGCGACCAGCCTGTCAACAGTTGTTGGCCCCCTGAAGACCCTGTAGGTGCTGAAGAGCGTTGCTATCGCAATCAGGGCGAGATAAATGTTAATCCCTATCATCCGAATATCACCCTCAGGAATTTTTCAAAGGGTCTGGTTATGGCCTCGGAGGCCTTTTCAACGTGCTCAGAATCGTCCTTGGCGTTGAGAACTTCATCCGGAACCCATATCCAGTGAATGAAGTAGTCTTTTCCGTCAACATCAAGGGTTATCGTTCCGGGAGTGAGGGTTATGGAATTGGCCAGCGAGAGCTTTCCGGTGTCGCTGTCGAGGATTGTTCTGCACTTGACGATTCCAGGCCTTATAGGCCTCGCCGGATGGAGAACCCTGTAGGCGACGTCGAGGTTGGCCATTATCATGGCCCACAGGAAGTAGGGTAGGTAAGCTATAGCGTAGGCGACCCTCTTTGGGTGGAGGTTCGCCAGCCCTGCTTTTGTGAAAACGTCGTACGTCAGTGCCGCAACTATTAGCGCTATAATTGCCCCGGTTATCACTTCCTGAACGTCAAGGCTTGAGGTAACCACCAGCCACAGAATAAAGAGCACGATAAAAGTGTACGCGAACTTGCTGGCGCGACTTGCTTCCTCCATACTCAACCCTCCAGCAATGACACTCATTGGGAGTGACTACTGGGGAGTTACCAACCATAACTTATAAACCTTACCTGGGAAGAAGAGAGGTTTAGAACTTTTGGTTAAAATAGGCGCCTCTAATTTGTCCCATAGTTCAGAAAAGCGTTCATGGCCGTTCGTTCTTCGATATGAGGTAACAAAATCTTTTGGAGAAAAAGGCGAAGAAGGCCAAAAAAATTCGGTTAGTAGATGGATATCCTCTTGACACCTTCGAGCTTTGAGAGCTCGTTGATAAGGTCGCCGGGTATGGGCTTTTCCGTTATTATCGTCAGCGTTGCCTCGGGATAGAGCTCGGGGTCTTCAGCAACGACCTGAACGATGTTGATGTCGCGCTCCGCTATCTTCTGAGCAATCTTGGCGAGGATTCCTATGGCCCTTGGTTCGGGCTCAATCTCGATGACGCCATAGCCGACGTGTCTTCCAACGTACTTCATATGGACAGTCGGTTCGAGGTTGGTGTAAATCTCCCTGAGCTCGGGAACCTTGAGTATCATAGCAACGGTCTCCTTTACAACGCGCCTGTCAACGTCGAGGGCCTTGGCTATCTTCGTGTATGGCACCTCTATGTCCCCTGCCTTAATCTTCATGTCATCCGAGACTTTCAGGCCATACTTCAGGAGGGTTTTGGCAATCTGTTTCCTGACAGGATACTCATCAAAATAGTGTTCAATCTTTCCCCACATGGACTATCACCCAGTTAAGTTCACCAATAGACTTTTTAATCCAATAATATTAAAATGTTTCCATGCCCGCATGCCTTCACCGGTGGAATTTAAAAATTTTTCCAGAGTTCCCTACGGATGTTTTATCCACCGCCGGCTTTTTAAACCAAAACGTGACGACACACGACCATGATAGAGCTCCGCCTTCCCCACGTTACGTTCGAAGACCTTGGAGACACAATTAGGTTAATCTGGCGTGAAACTCTCTATGCAGACTTTCCCAAAAGAGAGCTTGAGCGGGTTATAAGGAAGAAGTACAGAGTCCCCCCCGATGTGTCGGCCAGAGACGGCGCGCTGGTAATCGACACGGACTACGAAAAGGTTGAAGGATTCATTGCACTCTATATCCAGAACAACCTCGGCGCGCTTTTGAGGAATCGCTATACAAAGAGGAAAGTTCTTTACATCCACGGGGGACTCGACGTCCCGCTTCTCGGCTACAACGCCTTCGGACTTATAGACAGGGGGACAAACCTGATTCAAATCCGGGGGGTAAGCGGGTGTAATTTGAGCTGTATCTTCTGCTCCGTTGACGAGGGGCCTTATTCAAGGACGAGGAAGCTCGACTACGTAGTTGACATTGACTACCTCATGAAGTGGTTCGACGACGTTGCGAGGATAAAGGGGAAGGGTTTGGAGGCACATCTCGACGGTCAGGGGGAACCGTTGATTTATCCCTTCAGGGTTGAGCTGGTTCAGGCATTGCGAGAGCATCCAAACGTTTCTGTAATATCAATGCAGAGCAACGGGACGCTCTTAACAGATAAGCTTGTTGAGGAGCTTGCCGAGGCTGGACTCGACAGGGTGAACCTGTCCATTCACTCCCTCGACCCCGATAAAGCTAAGATGCTAATGGGCAGGAAGGATTATGACTTAGAGCACGTCCTCGACATGGCGGAAGCTCTGGTAAACGCGGGAATCGACGTTCTAATCGCCCCCGTCATAATCTTCGGAATCAACGACGATGAAGCTGAGGCCTTCATAGAGTTCGCTCGGAAGATTGGAGCCGGAAAGCGTTGGCCCGCACTCGGCTTCCAGAACTACATACCCTACAAGTTCGGGAGGAACCCGACGATAGCTAGGGTAAAGCCCTTCAAGGAGTTCTACGCTTGGCTTAGACAGCTGGAGGAGAAGACGGGAATGAGACCACTGGTCCTAAAGCCGAGCCACTTCGGGATGGAGAAGAGAGAGTTCATACCTCTAGCCTTCAGACCCGGGGAGGTTGTCAAGGCCGAAGTCGTTCTACCGGGCAGGATAGAGGGTGAAATGCTTGCCAAAGCGAGGAACAGGCTCATCGAAGTCGTTGGAACTAGGGCAGAGGTCGGGGACAGGATTAAGGTGAGAATCGTCAGGACGAGGCACGGGATTTACATCGGAACTGAAGTGTGAGAGAAACATTTTTAATTGTTTTACTATCATTACATATTGGTGAAGGAAATGAGACGATTTCTTTTAGTTGGAGGAATGCTCTTAATTTTGATAGCATCCGTGGTTGGAGTAGCAATAGCTAGCGAGTCCTACGTTATCTCAGACGTTTCAGGGGGAGTCCAACACGGAAAGACCACGACAGTTGACAATAACTACGGCTGGAAGAGCGCCCCGGAGAACCCCAATGTAGTTTACATAGCGGTCTGGGCCCCCAAGCCGTATGAAGGATACATTCAGAGCGCACTCGTGGCTGTTGTCAAAAGGCACGGTCTTAAACCTGTGATTATCCAGAACATCACAGCGTATGACCTCAAGGGCAGGGTTGTTCTTTTCTATGCACCTGTTATCAGCCGGGCAGACTACCTGCTAACCGAGGAGCGTTCCATCTCGGGGATACTCTACTACTCCTACGCAGGCGATGCAAAGTCCGCGGTCGAAGTTATAAACAACGGTCTGGCTTTCTCTGCAACAGAAATATCAAAATCAGCCGATAAGTTCTGCAGGGCCAGTATGGAACGGCTACTCAAGCTGAAGATAGCCAATCAGACCTGCGATGTTGCCTACTGGTGGAACCTCAAGGCAAAGGTCGGAAAATTAAAGAGTGAAAACCCCTACGAGATGATTGCCAACGAGATAGCATCTCAGCTCGACCAGTTCCTCAGGAGTGACGAGTCAAATGGACCTTGAGCTCCTCACCTTTAGCTCTCCCCTCTTGTAAAGCTCCAATAGGATTTCGGCTATTCTCTTCCCTGCTTTTCCATCGCCGAAGGGATTCTTGGCTTTGGCCATCCTTTCGTAGAATTCCTTGTCTTCCATCAGCCTCTTCAGGTAGCCTATTGCCCTATCTTTTTCAAGGCCGACCAGGACGTTTCCGCCGGCTTTAACAGTTTCCGGTCTCTCAGTGTTGTAGCGGAGCGTCAGGCAGGGCACGTTGAGGGTTATCGCCTCCTCCTGGATTCCACCGGAGTCTGTCATTATCGCGAAGGCGTTCTTTTCCAGTTTCAGGAAGTCGAGGTAGCCGAGTGGCTTAGTTATCGTCAGTTTCTCTACCGCCTCCACCCGGTCCCAGAGGCCGAACTCCTTAAGCCGGTTCCTCGTACGCGGATGCATCGGGTAGACCGCCCTCATAGGAAGGCTTTCGAGTATCTCAACTAGCTTTTTGAGGTTCTCTTTACTGTCCGTGTTTTCAGCCCTATGGACGGTTATGAGGAGGTATTCCCCCGGCTTGAGGTCAAACCTCTCCAGAACGTTGCTTTTCTTCTCCGCCACCTCGGCGTTCTGTAAAACCGCATCAACAACCGTGTTCCCTGTAACGTAGACGTTCTCGGTTATTCCCTCGCGCTCTAAGTTCCTCTTCGCTTCCTCTGTTGGCGGGAAGAGAACCTCGCTCGCGTGGTCGGCTAAAATCCTGTTTATCTCCTCAGGCATCGTCCTGTCAAAGCTCCTCAGTCCGGCTTCAACATGTGCAACAGGGATTTTCAGCTTGACACTCGCCAGAGCCCCCGCCAAAACTGTGTTCGTGTCGCCTTGGACGAGCGTTACGTCAGGCTTCTCGTTCACTAAGACCCTCTCGATTTCTATCATGGCCTTCCCTGTCTGCTCCGCCTGGGTTCCGGAGCCGACCTCAAGGTGGTAGTCTATCTCCGGCAGTTCAAGCTCCTCCAGGAAAATCCTGCTCATCTCGTAGTCGTAGTGCTGGCCCGTGTGTATTAGGAGGGGTTTAACACCCGCCTCAATGAAGGCCATTACCACCGGGGAGAGCTTTATTATTTCAGGTCTCGTCCCAAAGACGAAGGCCGGCTTCAAAACTCGCCCCTCCCGATGCCCTTGAAGAGGAATCCCCTCGGCGGTTCTTTAACGACGTGCCTGCCGTCTATGAGGATTCTCGTCCTCATAAGATTTCCAAGGCTTTCCCAGTCGAGAGACTTAAAGGCCGTGTGGTCTGTGGCTATAACAACCGCGTCTGCGTTTTTAACTGCTTCCTCAACGCTTTCAGAGGTTCCTCCAACAAAGGGGTCATAGGTCTTAACGGCCTTTACATCGTCCTTTATGGCCTCTATAAAGGCCAGAGCAGGGGAATTTCTCGTGTCGTCGCTATCACCCTTGTAAGCCAGACCCAGAACGGCAATAACTGCCTCCTCCGGCAGAACGTTGAGTTCCCTTAAGGCGGAGAATAGTAAATCCTTGGTGAAGAGGGGCATCGAGTCGTTTATCTCCCTCGCGAGCTTTATGAGCCCGAAGTCCTCCTTGGCCGGCCAGAGGAGGAGGTGCGGGTCCTTGGGAAGGCAGTGGCCTCCAACGCCTATCCCCGGCACGTGGATTCTAACCCTTGGGTGCGTGTTGGCGAGCTCTATTGCCTCGAAGATGTCTATCTTATACTGGTGAGCCAAGAAGGCGAACTCGTTGGCTAGGGCTATGTTAACATCCCTAAAGGTGTTCTCCATCAGTTTAACAACCTCGCTGACGGTGGAGCTTGTTTTGAAGGTCTGGCCCCTGACAAAAGCCCTGTAGAGCTTTTCGGCCATCTCCGCACTCTCCGGGGTTATTCCGCCGAAAATCCTTGAGTTGTAAACCAGTTCCTTGAAAATCCTCCCGGGCATTACCCTTTCCGGGGCGTGGACCATGTAGAAGTCCTTGCCCGCTTTAAAACTCGTAATCTCCTCAATTAGACGTGCCATTTTTACCGTTGTTAGGGGTGGAACCGTACTCTCTATCACCACGAGGGAGCCCCTTTTCATGGCTTGAGCGACCGTCCTGACGGCACTCTCAAGGTAGCTAAGGTCTGGGGTTTTGTCCTCCCTAAGGGGGGTTTGAACACAGATTATGTAGGCGTCCTTTCCACGTATCTCGTCCGGATTCGACGTCGCCCTGAGGTTGCCACTCTCTATAGCCTTTCGGAGCAGTTCGTTTATTTCAGGCTCGACGATGTGGGCTTCCCCAGAGTTTATTTTCCTGACGACTTCTTCCTTGATTTCATAACCTATAACCCTAAACCCGGAATTCGCGAACATTATGGCCGTGGGGAGACCTATGTATCCAAGCCCTATGACCGCTATCTCCTGCATTTCATTCATTCCACTCACCGAGGCTCGTTGGAAACCGTGGATAAAAGCCTTTTCTAGGTAACGATTTTGAAACCGTTGAAACGGTTCTTACTCGGGTTTTGCCCCCTTCCTTCTGAGGAACATCCCTGTTCATTCCATCTTTCTGTGATGGCCCGTTTAAAACTCACCTCATGGAAGGAAAGCGTTAGAAATCGTTTTTCATCAAACGGACTTCCCAGAACCAATTGAAAAAACGCTTCCACAACCGTTTTTCGGAAAGCCTTATATTGGACAAAACCGTTCATTCATCGGCGGGTGGTAGAATGAAGGTGTGGATTGATATAACGAACGCGCCTCACGTTCACTTTTTCAAGGGTCTCATCAAGGAGCTTGAAAAAACTGGTCATGAGGTTCTAATCACGACGAGGGAGTTCGATGGCTTAACGGAGATTCTTGACATGCTAGGTTTTGACTACTACGTGGTCGGGAAGCATGGAGGTTCCACGCTCGAGGGTAAACTCATAGCGAGTGCCGAGAGAGTTTACAAGCTCAGCCGGCTGATAATCGAGGAAAAACCGGATTTGTCCATCTACAAGCACTCCGTTGAGGCACCTCGCGTTGCCTTCGGCCTCGGAATTCCGAGCATAGGTTTCGTTGATAACGAGACGGCAATAGCCCAGAACAAGCTGATGCTCCCGCTGACCAAGCTTCTCCTGTATCCTAAGGCAATAGACGCCTACGAGCTCCTCAAGTGCGGTGCCGACCCCAACGGCATGAAGCCCGTCAACGGCTTCTCGGAGCTGGCGCACCTCTACGGCTTCAGACCGAGCAGAAAAGTTCTGCGGGAGCTCGGCCTCAGGAAGAACGGCTACATAGTGATGCGCACCGAGCCGGTCAAGGCCAACTACTTCAACAGCCCCGAGAAGAGCATCCTTGAGGATGTAATCCCACTCCTGCCCGAGATGCCGATAGTTCTCTTCCCAAGAACGGAGGAGCAGAGAAGGCGTTTTGAGCAGTTTGATAACGTTATAATGCCGAAAAAACCCGTTGACAGCTTGAGCCTGCTTTATTACGCCAGATTAATGATAGGGGCCGGGGGAACTATGAACAGGGAGGCCATAGCCCTTGGGACACCGACAATCTCTACCTACCCGGGAAGGCTCTTGGCCGTTACCAGATGGCTTGTCGAGCTCGGCGTTAAGTTCCACTCCACTGACCCCGCGGAAATAGCCGAGGTCGCGGAGTACATGATGGAGTCGGGTAAAAGCTACAGAAACTACATAAGGAGCGTTGTTTCGGGCCTTGAAAATCCTATGGATGCCATACTGAAGGAAATAGAAACCTATGAGGAGAGCGGAAGTTTTGAGGTCTCAGAGGCCGGCAACCTTGGGGGTTATGTAAGCCTCAATGAAAGCCGCAAGTAAGAGCATGATAAGCGTTAAACCGTAGAGCTTCAACGCCGTTTTCATTCCCTCCTTAAATCCTTTCGCCGGTTCCTCCGAGTTTCTTATGCTCTTGTACCAGAGAACCCCAGCTGTTCCGGCCAGAACAAAGGCAGGGATTTCAACTACTCCATGAGGAGCTAGGCCCAGAACAATTTTCTCAACGGGAAAGCCATGTCCGACAAAAACCCCTGCGACAACCCCAACAACGGCACCGTTGAAAAACATCATCACCCAAGGCCCCAAGCCGAAAAACAATCCAGAGACCAAGACAAGGAGCGCAACACTTGCATTGTGGGTAAATATTTTGATGAAGTTATCGAATGGATTCGGCGAGAGGCCACCGAGCTCGTTGGCCAGCTTGAGAACGTATTCACCCGCTCTTTCAGGCTGAGCGTAGGCATAGGCAACGCCGAAAACTATCCCAACACCAAAGGTCAGCAAAAGCAGACTGAAGATTTTCTTTGCATTCACGATATCACCCTTTGATGGCTTTCTTGAGGGCTATCTTGAAGTCCTCGACGTTGACGTAGGGCATCTCCACGTCGAGCCTCATCGCAAAGAATTCATCAATCAGATACTCAAGCTCCTCCAGCCTGTGTCCCTCAAGCTTCTGCTCAAGCTCATGAAGGGCTTCCTCAGGGTGCATGAAAAAGTCTCCGGTAATTTTGACGTGCTCAGCTATGCCATTTTCTTCGTCAAACTCAATCCTTATGAGGCCCTTCTTGGCCTTGTGCTCGCCGACGTGGTGCTTCATTTTTCTCACCCCCGGAGAGAGTAAGTAGGGGAAGCTTTTAAAGGTTGGGCTGAATTGAGAGCGGTGGTAAAGATGGCCTATAGGGAAATTCAGGAGAAGGCGAGGCTCGCGCTCAGGAAGGCACTCGACGAGATGCTTACCGAGGTAGGAAAGGAGTGGGACGGCGAGATAACCTTCGACGATACGCCGAGCATCGAGCTTGGGGATTTTGGAACCGCCCTAGCTTTCCAGCTCGCGAGGGTCTTCAGGAAAGCTCCGAAGCTCATAGCGGAGGAACTGGTTAAACGAATCGGTGAGAACCTTCCCGAAGGAGTAAGGGAAGTTAAGGCCGTGAACGGCTACATAAACTTCTACCTCGACTACTCCTACTTTGGAAATGCCCTCATAAAGGAAATCCTTGAGAAACGTGAATCTTACGGTGAGAGCGAGACTGGAAGGGGCAAAAAGGTAATCGTTGAACACACCTCCGTTAATCCAACGAAACCACTCCACATGGGGCACGCGAGGAACGCCGTTCTCGGCGACACTATGGCGAGGATTATGAGGAAGCTCGGCTACACCGTCGAGGTTCAGAACTACATAGACGACCTTGGGGTGCAGTTTGCGCAGGTTCTCTGGGGATACCTCAACCTCAAGGAGGAATTCGAGAGGATTGAGTCTGAACTCCGTGAAAAGGGCCTCAAGGAGGACTTCATAGACCACATCATGGGCCTGCTCTACGTCGAGGTGAACAAAAAAATTGAGGAGAACTCCAATGTAGATAGGGAAGTCCGCGAGCTGATGAAGAAGCTGGAAGAGGGCGATAACGAGATAGCCGAGATTGGAAGGAAACTGGCCGAGAGAGTTGTCAAAGCCCAAATGCTCACTACCTATCGGATGGGCATAGCCTATGATTTACTCAGCTGGGAGAGCGACATAATGAGGAGCGGAATCTTCAAGGAAGCCTACGAGCTCATCGAAAAGAACGAGAACTTCTTCTGGGCCGAGGAGGGAAAATACAAGGGAGCCTTCGTGATGGATTTGAGGAAGCTCTTCCCAGACATGAAGAACCCGTTTTTGGTCCTCAGGAGGAGCGACGGAACTGCCACATACACGGGCAAGGACATAGCCTATCACCTCTGGAAGTTCGGCAAGGTGAAGTCAGATATGCTGTATAAGGTCTGGGACAGGCGGGAAAACCACGAGACCTGGACGACCGCACCGGATGGGGAGGGGATGCCGGGCAGGTTTGGAAGGGCCGATATAGTTATCAATGTAATTGGAGCAGAGCAGAGGCATCCGCAAATGGCGATAAAATATGCCCTACAATTGCTCGGCTTCGAGGAAAGCGCGAAGAACTTCCACCACTTAGCTTACGAGCACGTTGTCCGTGAAGAGGGCAAGTTCTCAGGCAGGAAGGGAACGTGGGTCGGATTTACAGTTGATGAAGTCCTCAATGAAGCCGTCCAGAGGGCGAGGGAATTAGTTGAACAAAAGAACCCCAGCTTAAGTGAGGAGGAAAAGGACGAGATAGCGGAAGCGGTTGGCGTTGGGGCGGTGCGCTTCAACCTCGTCAAGTACAGCCCTGATAAGATAATCACCTTCCGCTGGGATGATGTTCTCAACTTCGAAGGCGAGAGCGCTCCCTACATCCAGTACGCCCACGCCCGCTGTGCCTCCATAATCAGGAAGGCCGAGGAAAGCGGAATCGAAACGGACTGGAGGGCTCTCCTTGAGAAAGCCGACTTTTCGAAGCTCACCAACCGCGAGAAGGAACTGATAAAGCTCCTCGCCAAATTCCCGGAGGTTATAGAGCAGGCCGGGAGGGACATCAAGCCCCACCTGATTCCCGCCTACCTCAACGAACTCGCTTCGCTTTTCAACAGGTTCTACATGGACCACCCTGTGCTTAAAGCTGAGGAAGGCATAAGAGAGGAACGCCTGTTGCTCGTTTTAGCCGTCAAGCAGGTTCTCAGGAACGGTCTGGATGTCCTCGGCATAGAGGCCCCGGAGAAGATGTGACTTCACTCCTTCAGTATTTTTTTCAACGACGTCAACCGGCTCCTCCCTTATCACCGATTGCGCCCTTGCAATCATTCCCCCCATTGCACATTCAAAGCTACCTCTCCTCCAGTAGTTGAAACCGAACTCCACAAGCCAGCAGGGAATGCCATCGAGTTTCTATCTCTTCCTCGGGAACTTTCAGGCCAACTTCCGAGAAGCCCACCCTCAGGAAATCTTTTGATAACTCTCTTGGAAACGGCCTCACTTTGACTTCCTCATATACTAAACTCATAACAAGCTAAAGAAAAGGGGGCTCAATGAATCTTGTACCTGAGGAAAGCTCCCAATCCACCAAAGGCCTTGTAGAACTGCTGGCCCTCCTCAGTGTCTAGGGAGATTATTTCAACGTTTGAGCCGGCCTCCTCTGCCATCTTGATGAGCTCCTCGGCAACGTCCCACTTTTCAAAACTCAGGTTCTGGCTTCCACACTTGGGGCAGTGCGTTAGCTTCTTCTTGTAGACGTGGAACTCCTGCTCGCTCATTGTCTTTTCCTCGCTCCAGCCACAGTTGTTGCACTTGACTCTCACCCGAACTTTGTCGTAGCCCTCGCTTATGAGGAGGGTATCAACGGCTCCGAGCTCGAGGGCCTGCCTTACCTCCTTCTCACCGTAGGTTATCATGCCAGTATCTTTGACGAGGTGCTTGAAGAAGTCCTGGATGAGCTTTCTCTCCTTCACTGCTTCATGGTCTCTGAGTATGTCGCTGGCCTTCTCAACGAGCTCCCTGAGACCGTATTCGCCATGGTAGCTTATGTCAACGACGCCGATGATTTTCTTTTTGAGCTCGTGGTGGAGGTAGTCCCCCTCAACGAACTCCTCCTTCGTCGGCCCGGGACCGCCGATGATTATTCCCTTGAGCTCGCCCTTTTCAAGGAGCGGTAGGAAGGCCTTGTTGGCGTGTTCTCCTATGCGCTTCATGAACTCGTGGGTTTCCTGCTCCCTAATGCGCTCATAACGCCTCGCCGACTGACCACCTGCTCTAGTCTTTCCGGGAACGTTCGAGGTAAGCTCGTCTATAACCTCTATGCGCTTCCCCCGAAGGAGCCCTATCGTAGCCTCGTTTTTCTCGACCGTTATTAGCCCATAGGCATCTTTTACGCGGAGCATCTCTTCGAGCGGTTCTGTGACAAAGGTCTGGTCACAGCGATAAAGGCGGACCTTGAGGGGTTCCGGCGGAACTATAGCCCAGAGTCTTATGTCGCTAACACCCTCTTGCTCGCTGACGTTGCCAACGAAGAGAGCGAGGCCGTTCTCGGGAGTCTTTCGATACAGCTTGAGGTGTTGCATGGCCCTTTCTAACGCGCCAAGAACGTTCTTTCGAGTTGATTTGCTCTTGATGTTCTGTGCCGTTCCGTACTCTTCCCTCAACTGTTGCATGACCTTGTTTATGTCGTAGCCAGCTGGAATGTATAGGCTTACCAGTTCGGTGGCACGACCTCGATAGCTTTTGAGCTCCTCGACCTTCTTTTTCAGTTCGTACATCTCAGCTGATTTGTGAGACATGAGCATCACCCCTTTCTCTTCCCGTTTCTGGGTAGAAGGGGCCCTTATAAAAGTTTGGCGTTAGAGGAGGTGCAGAACCGAGAGGACTATAAGAATGAAGGCCCCGAGGATTCCACCGACGGCGAGTATGAGAAGGGTCATTGGATTGATGGGAACGCGGGTAACTCCGAGAAAGTTCAGCAGGCCAATCACAAGAAGTTCAACTATAACGTTAACCGTGAGCCACTTGAGTATTGCTATCGTTAGAGCAAGGATGACCCATCCGAAGAGAAACAGGGAAAAAGGAAGAGTACTTAGAGCAACAAATCCTTCATGAAACCACCTCAGAGCTTTTCAAGTGTTTCCTTGGCAATCTGGCCGAGGGGAACCCACTTCTTGCCCTCGAACGGGAGGACGACCTTGTCCTCAACGCCCGTGAGTTCCTCGACGAGGGGTTTTAACTCGCTCAGTCCAAGTTCCCCTATCACGACGAGGAGGAAACCCTTCTCATCTCTCTTACCCTCGCGAAGGCCCTGCTTAATCTCCTCGACTATCCAAGAGCGATACTTCTTGGCCAGTTCTGGATAGGTTCGTATAATATCATAGGCGAGCACCATGGCATTCTCCCTTATGTAGGGATTCCTGTGGTGAATTAGTGCCATCAGCTTCTTGAAGTTGTCTTCGCTCATATATTTCGATAGTGTTTCCCTGCTGGTCTCTAGAATCTGGGTGAGCGCCAGAAGTGCATCGCCCACAATTCCCGGGTTCTCATCGTCCAGAAGCTCCACTATCGCACCCATGACCTTTTTGTCTTTTATTGCCTCCTGAACTAGAAGCTCGAACTGTCCCGATTCAAGCATCCCCCTGACCTTTTTCTTTTTGGAGCCAAAGCCGAATAACGCCATTATTGTCACCCCATTAAAATTCTTCTAAGGTGCATGTTTTATAAGACTTCCCTACTTTCAATGCTTTATGATGAGGATCACTATGGATAAAATACTAAAGCTCATGTCGTGGAGTCTTTTAACAATTGTTGTTATTTTTTTGGCAAATTATTTGAACAATCCATACTTGGGATTTTTCATTCCTTTTATCCTTGGCTTTAATCTTTTGATATTCTTGACGAAATCTAGAATTCCGTTTAGCATGCTTTTTACACTCTCTCCTGCATTGGGCCTTTCCGTTCTTGTTATCGGAGCTTATGTTAGTAGTGATTTTAATATTCCCCTTCATACATATTACTGGGGATATACTCTTTTTGTTGCCCTTACCTCGCTACTTCTGGGAGCTAAGATACATTCAAAGTTATCACTTGACTTTAAGGAGACATTTACTATTCTTCTTTCAGCACTTCTTTTGGTAACTGTCCATTATTTCGCATATACTTATCCTACTGATAATGTTGATAACTATTTTCATGCAACGAAAATACTGTATATGCTTAAATCTGATTCAATGTTCCCAATGGATGCTCCTTCCTTTAGTGTGGTCTATTACCCGGGGGGATACCATTCTCTAGCGGGTTATTTGGTGAAAATTACTAGCTCATCAATACCAAGTGTTATGCTTGCCATACGAACTCTGGCGTGGTTATTGTTTGTGTTTGGGGTATATTTTTTTGCAAGAATATGGTTTGATAGTAAAATTGCTATGTACTCTATCATCGCTATAATTTCCACGAACATTGTCCACTATTATTTACTTGTTTATGTTGAACCAAATTTTATCGGTTTTTACTTTTTCTTGGTCATGTTAACTCTAACTTTCTCTTATATTAACGACAATGAGCTTAGACGTGGAATAATCTTTTATAAAATACTCGGGGTTATTATTGGAACAGCATCTATATTCTTCCATCCCTACTCTTTTCAAAACTATGTGCTAGTAATTACAGTATACATCGTGCTAAAGACAGGTCTAAAGACAAGTAAACTTCTTCAAAGAAGTGTTGGAGAGACAATCTTTGTTTATCTCATTATCCCACTACTTTTTTATGCTGTTCTCAATCCCTATTTCACTGAAATCCTTGTTCGAGGAATTGAAGCTAAGGGAGCATACTTTTTTAATGTATCAACAAGCCATGATAATTGGACATTCTTTAAGTTCATGTGGAAGTGGGCGACTATTAGGAACAACAACTATGCTGAGGTTCTTTTCATTATCTTAGGATTTACCTACTATTTACTCAAAAAGTCATCGAAAAAACCTGAAATTCTTTCAATTTATATATTCATTCTATTTGTTGTTTTATTAAATATAGATAAACTTACACTCAACATGCCCATTCCGTTTTACAGTGCTGCAGCTATGGAAAGGCAGTTTCTGTGGACCGTGCCATTGTTTCCTGTACTAGTTGGTACCGGCATGGGAAGTCTATCACTTCTTCTGAACTATTTTAGGAGTAGTCTCAAAAATAAACTTGTAAGAGGTATTTCGGTGTTTATTTACACACTGATTATTGCATCCTTTTTTTTAATTCCAGCTTATGGAACAGCTAGAGACATTGTTTCAGCCGAAGCAAACTTCTATGTAACCCCTGATGTGATTGAGGATTTCAACTGGATTTCAACCCATTACAGTTCAACGTCCATCTTAGGATCTTGTCATTCTGATTCATCACCATGGTTACCTTTTTTTGAGGGGACAAATTACACTCTCCTTTCGGAACCGTATTTCAGGAAATGCCATATCGGGAGCAAAACAATAGAAAGGTTTGTAGAAGAGGTTCTATCTAAAAATAAGACATTACCTAATACCCTTGCTTTTATAGATACCAACGCACCCAGTTTAAATCCTCTAGAGTTTGCTAAGAGGTACTCTCTTCTTAGGATAAACGGAAATGACTGGATTTTTGATTTATCATCTCATAATCTTTCTAAAAATGAAAAAGTTATCCTCGATAATCTTCGTTTATGCTCCAGCACGCTTCCCGGAGACGTTTATAAATTTGGTAAATATTATGTTTGGGGATTTACCAAGAAATATTTTTACGTTGAATATTTTGCATTCAATGGACTATACGTGGCTTGGCTTTCAGGGAAGACGGGAATAATAGCATTTAATCCATGCAAAAACTATGATAAAATATACCTCACTCTCTTTGCATCTACAAAAATGGAAATTAATGTAAGTATCAACGGAAAGAGAGTATTAACCCAAGAGTTAAATAGAGGACTTAACGTTGTCAAAATTAGTGCAATTATTCAAAAAAATTCCTTAAACACAATAGAAATAACTAAATCCTTAGGAGTGCTCATGGTGTATAGAATTAAAATGGGGTGAAAAACATGAGGAAGTTCTCATTTTACCTGCTACTGATATGTTTTTTGACATTAATAATTAGATTTCCTCTTCTACCCGTTATGAACTCATATGTTGATTATGATGAAGGTACGTATCTTCTTATCGCCCGCCTCATCAACCATGGAGTTCTCCCCTACAGGGACATTTTTGCAGTCCATCCCCCCCTCTACTACTACACCTTAGCCGGCTGGCTGAGACTTTTCGGCGATAACTATATAGTAGGCCGTGCTTTCTCGCTTTTCCTTGGATTAATATCAGTTTTTCTAGCTTATCTCACGGGAAGGGAATTAACCGGTGAAAAACTCGGGCTGGCGTTCGCATTTCTTATAGCAATGGACCCTCTGGCCATTAAGGTAAACACCCTCGTTCTTCACGAGAGCATGATTGAGTTCTTCACACTCCTCTCCCTCTGGTTCCTCGCAAAATATCTTAACGAGAAAAGAAGGTTATACGCATATCTAACAATAATCATTGCATCTATTGGAACATCCACTAAATTTACTATGATACCTTACCTTCTTGCAGTTTTCGTGTTCTTGGTTCTCTACGAGTCCGAGGAGTTGAGAAACCTGATATTGTCAGGAACAAAAGTTCTAACCCGTCGGCAATCGTATATCATCCCTCTCACCTATCTGCTCTGGACGATGATCTCTATGGCAGCAATCACGCTTTATCCCCAGGAAGTAACTAGGATAATCGCCAGTGTCCCAGGAATACACCCCATAACAAAGGTCGGCCACGTATATACGTGTATCCTTTTTCTTTTCCTCTGGGTGTTTTTAACTGTTTATGTAATCAACATCAAATATCTTCAACCTCTCCAACACGCGCTCAAGGAACTTAAGGGAGTCATTAATTATGGAGCGGTATTAATTTCCCTCGTGATTATATCAAAGGCTTTAATAGAGGTTCCACTTGGTGTTCTGGTTTCTCCTGACTATGTGTATCAAACTTACATAGCGCAAAGCAGCAGGGGGTATCCCTTCGTCGGAATTTTCTGGATTATAGGAAACATTTTGTCCAATATTCAAAAATCTTCCCTCGAACTTCTTGCTTACTATGCCCCCCTTATTGTTTTGGTTGCAACAGTCCTAATCATTAAAGCTTTTGGAAACAAAATTAAGTTTTCCGAGCCTCTCAAAGCCCTTTTCTTCCTGAACGTGATATTCTACCTGATTGCAGTCCCCATAATTCCCAATCCAAGATTCATATATCCCCTGTTATTAGTCTCCTATTTGTATCTCCTCTCAGGGGTTGTTGAAATCAAACAACTAGAGATAAAGATTCTTGGCATCACCATGACCCTAATTCTCCTCCTCACACTGATTAACGTAGGGATTGCTTATAACTACCCAAAGGGAGCCCTCAGGATAGCCTGTGCTCCCCACACCAAAGAGCTCAGAAATGACTTATCAAACTACGTCCACAAAGAAGCGTTAAATGGCACATACCTTTCGATTAACCCTATGGACGCGTATTATCTGAAACTCAAAGTTGTTCCATATATGGTCGATACCTTTGGACTAGGATACCTTAGGAAGTACAACTTAGTAAATATAGCCAGAGAGTACTCTCCCGATTATGTGATTTATGATACTTGGATGTTCAATATGATGAAAAACAAGCCCCTCCAACGGGTATATGGGTTATTGTTTAATTACACCCTCCAAAATGGTACTCTGTTATTTGGAGAGTCCTTAAAAGATGGGGAAATTATCGCTTTATTTTCCTTTAAAAAACCTACTTATCCATGGAGAGTCAACCTCCACAGGGTTTCTCTCTATGTTTATTACAATATGACCAAAATTAATATTAATTTTAATTTATCCCCCCAACTTTTAAAGCTTTTTAGAAATAATAATGAGTCTAGTTTGTACAATATATTAGCCATTACAAACAACAAAACAATCCACGGGGAAATTGTTCTCAGTAATAACTCAATCAATGTATCTCTTCCTGCAAATGTTATATCAACGATTACAATCTCTAAAGGTATTATATTACATGAAGGAGTCCCAATTGATAGAGGTTCTGTGAATAACGTAATTCTCTGCACCCCGAAAATATGTTTCCTCTTTACAGGAAAAATTGATGTCTCAGAAAATAAAATTCTAGTAAGAGGTCCTTTTCAAATCATGGTTCAGAAGAAAGTATAGAATCTAGAGAAGTTTTAACCCTGTCGATTGTTGCATTTACAAATTGTCCTTCCTTCCGTATAGTGCCAGTTCGAGGATCTATAAACTCCTTTAATGCCAAGTATATAACAACAAGTGCAAGTACAAACATAAATATATACTCGAGTGATGCCTGAGCACTATGCCTCATATTGCACCCCTGACCAAATATTGTATACAGTGCACTTATAAATATTTACAAATTAACATTAAGAGAGAAATTTAAAAATGGAACTAACACTTTACAAAATCACCCACATCATCCACTGAGCATGCTGTTAAGGGTGTTGTTTATTGAAGTCTCGGCTGTGTTGGCAGTTGATGAAGCCGTCTTACCCCTGTTCTGCAGTTGCCTGACAACTATCAGGATTATAACCAGCGCCGCGGCAATCATGAAGAGGTACTCAATTGCACCCTGGGCCTTCCTCATCATGGCAAATCACCTCCAGAGAGTTACTTCAACTTAAACTCGACTAAAAAAGCTTATATATCTTTCTACTCAATACTGAGTATAGGCATGCGCAATATTGCAAAGGCTCCAAGGGGTGCTCTCTTATGTTAGTAAGTTTTCACTGTGAATCATCGAGCATTGAAGATTGCATTGGAGAAATCAACAAAAAATCAGAAAATATCTTACGAGATCTTCCGGGTTTTGTAAATTCTGCAAAGATACATTTGAGCTTTGGAGCATTTATGAACCTGGGTGTGGTGCTAGTCATTGACAAGTCTCTAACAGCCCACAAGGTCGTGAGAGCCGATTTTTCCTCCGGCAGAAACAAGGAGGACGCAATCAACAAAACCCTTGAAAAACTTAACCCAGTGATTCCCGAAAATGGCAAAATAGTCGAATTTGAGGTAAAAACATACACAACCCCCGTGACGAGGAGGACATACGCCGTTAGTGTAGTGGTCTACAACGTCTTTGAGAGACGAAAGTCCATCGAAGAATACACTCTAAAAGAGAGGAGAAAGCTGATAGCGATGGTCTTGGAGGCATTCAACTACAACCCCAAGGTCCTTAACATCTCGGAGCTCGCAAGGGTGTTCGGCGTTTCCAGGGACTCAATATACTACGACATTGAGCAGATACTCAAGGAGGCCGGCAAATCTAAGTAGTCCACATTGGTCTTGGTGTCGCCGTGAGAATGAAGATAACCGCCGCAATTACGGCCAGAGCTATTCTCTTCTTTGACACCGGTGAAACTTCATCCAACGCCCCAGGATTGCCTGCGGAGCCAATCAACAACACCAGGAGACCCCATATAAACCAGCCGCTCCAGAGGTAGCTCATCCCAAATAGAACGAAGGCCGTTGCATAGGTTATTATCCTGTGAGTTTTCTCACTGATGAAGGCCCTCAGAATATGGCCGCCGTCGAGCTGGGCAACGGGAATTAGGTTCAGGAAGGTTACAAGCAGTCCAACCCAGCCGGCCATGGCAATCGGGTGGAGGAACACAACGTAGTCCTCAGGAACGTGGAGTACAACCTTCGTTAGAAGTTCAAAGAGCAGGTTCGTCCCAAAGTATATTCCTCCCTCCGAACTGGGAAGCGAGCTTGATGGGACAATCACGGAGAGCTTAATTCCTATAGCTGTCACCGGAATAGCCACCAGAAATCCCGCAATCGGTCCGCTCACACCTAAGTCTATCGCCGCGTCTCTCGTGGGAAGGGGAGACTTAACCCGGATTACAGCGCCAAGGGTTCCAATTAGGCTAAAGGGAAAGGGTATGAAGTACGGCATCGTAGCGCGGACACCATGGTAAGCGGCCGCTATCTTGTGCCCGAGCTCGTGGGTTCCAAGAATTGCCATAACACTAACCGAAAACGAAAGGGCTATCAGGTAGGGGTCCCTCATCCCGGGGAGATGGTAGTAGTCAAGAACCGAGATGTAGTTCAGGGCCAGCATGTAACCGGCAAAGAGGGTCGTGGCTATAGTGGCGAGCAGGAAAACCCAAGGGAGCCATCTATTGTCCGGCTTCACTTCTCCTGCGGGAAATACAAAGAGTAAAACCTTACCATCCCGCTTCTTAAGGGCACACCAGTAGCCAAATCTCTCTACCTCACGGAGGACTTTCTCAAAGTTGGGTTCCAGGATTTCCCTGACCTCGAAGATAAAAACCTTCCCATCAAAACCCGCGAAATCGAGGTCATAGAAAGTCCTCAACTTGGCTTCAACCTCGGGGGGCAAAGCAGACGTTACGTCCTCTGGGGACGTTAAACTAATTCCGCCTTTTGAATCGAAGGAATAGCCAACAAGAATCATGTCGCCGCCGCATCGAGGACAGGAACCTTCAAGAATGGGTTCACTGGAGTCCCTCTCCTCGCGGTAACCGCAGTTAAGGCATTCGTAGATTCCCCTCGGCATCTTTTACCTCCGGGGTTAAAATTGAAAAGGGAGGTTAAAAAGTTACTCCCTCTAAGAAGGGCACTTCACGTTACAGTGGTCTCGTTCTCCATTGCTTTTGTGAGGACACTGATGGCGTCTCTGAGGTAGAAGTAGGCGTTCCTGACAAGTATCATGACCCGGTAGCTTCCAAGGCTAGCAAGGACGTTTCCGCCGACGGAGAAGTTGGTGGCCTTCTCCATAAAGAGCGTGGCGTTGGCGTAGAGACTCATCGCCTGGGAGAGTGTCTCGTTGTCAACGCCGAGCTTAAGGACCTTCTGGTAGGTGGCGTTGAACTCTGGAAGGAGGGCGTTGTAGTTCCTGTAGTAGAAGTACGTTAGGGTCATTATGAGTGTTGGTGAAATGCCCTTGTTTCCAGTCACAGGGATTGCACCAGCCTGTGGAACGATAGCACCAAGGAGGAGAATTCCGAACAGCACGAATGCAATTCTCTTCATAGTACCACCCCCGGAATGTATACATCTAGCTGGGAATATAAATTTAGCGGAACCACTGCGAAACTCAGGGCACCTTAACGACGTACTTCCTGTTCCCCTCCTCGAAGCCCCTGAAGGAGCCGAGCTTCAACCCTAGGAGGGCTCTCTTAAGGTTTATCACCTTCATCGCGGCCAGGTGTGTAACCCCTGTCCCCCTCAGAAACTCCGGCAGGAGCTGACCCGTTGGGCCCGTGAGAACGAAGAGCTCAGTCTTCTTCGCCCTATCTAACAGAAGGTCTATGGTCCCGTTGACCAAACAGCTGGCGCTCGCTATGACCGCGTCCATCTCGGGGAGAAGGTGGTACTCCAAAGCGTCGCTGTAAGTATCTCTATCCCAGAGCTTGGCGTTCCGCTCGAATACGTATATCTCATAGCCCTTATTTCGAAGTTCTCTCGCTAGGGGTGGCATGTTGCCTATTAGGGCAATTTTACCGGCGTTTTCGGGCAGGAGTTCAAGAACGTCGGCAAATTCAGCATCGCTCAGGTCAATGTAATACTGTGAAACCGCGTTGATGGCGGCCAGCCCTAAGGTCCTCTCGATGACGTTTAGGCTGTCGGCCTTTTCGATGAAGGCATTGAGTGAAGGCTCGCCTATCGAGTTCCTGTAACGCTGAACCTCCTCCGGCAGGGTCATCGCGACGCCGAGGGCCTTTCCCTCCGGTCCTTTGAGTAAAACCCATGTGTAAGGTAAGGCAAAGCCGAAGTCCACCAGCTCAAGGTCATCAATCAGCTTTAAGGCCCTTTTCTTTATCTCCGAGAGCAACATGGTATCATCCTCCGAGTTATTTCTCAAATCTTAAGTTCCTATGTTCTCTCAGTTTCTAAGGTTTTAATATACAGGTTATCATGCCCTTTTGCAAAAAGGCAGAAGAGAACCATAGAAATTACCGCATCTCCATGAGTCTCTTGTAAAGCTCCTCGACCTTTTCGCTAACCTCTTTCGGCGAGAAGCCAGCCTTCACAGCCAACCAAGTTGCTCCTCCAGCGCCAACTCCTTCCTTGACGTAGCCCTTCTCGTAGTCCCTCAAACCTTTGAACTCGCTCTTCGAGAAGTCGAGGTCAGCAGAATACGTTACTATCCCTATCTCTTTGGCCGTATCCAAGAAGGTCGCACTCCTATCATTGACCACCCACTTAGTGGTTGCTATCATGAAGCGACTCAAATCCTCACCGAGGGCCTTTAGCAGGGCAGAAACCGCTAACATCTGGGTTCCGCCGGCAAGGACGATATTCTTCCTGAAGCCCAATGCCAGGCCTACCACCGTTGCCATCATCGGGTCGCCGAACTGTCTCAGTGCCTCGAGGGGATTACCCTTCAACTGACCCTTTTCAATGCCAGCTCGCTTGAAAGCTTCGCTGATTACCCGCTCCTTTAGACTCTGAGGGTTGTCCGGCGAGGCCGAGGAGGTCCTGGCTTCGTAACCGAGTGCCCAGAGGACTGCTTGGGCGGTTGTCGTTCCTCCGGGTGTTGATTCTCCGATAACGAGTTCCTTGAGTGACATCTTGTTCAGTTCCTCTCCGAAAAGCTTGGCACGCCTTATTATCTCACCGAACTCAGGTAAAGCTGGCTCCTTTCTAAAGTCCCGCCCGACGGCGTTGCTTATATGAACGTGAGGAACGAGGGGTGCTAAATAAGTCCCCCCACGAACCACAAGAACCGGGAAGTTTGCCAGCTCTTTAGATGCTTTGGCGATTATTGCAGGAGTTGGATGACCCTCAGGCGTTACAGGGATGACATCAATCGTTAGAGGCTTCTCGTGAAAGAGGTATTCGGCATCGGCAACCGGTGTTAGCTTCGTTAGTTCGGGCGTTGCTCCGGCCACGCTTATTCCCGGGACTGTGCTTATCTCGGTGTTTCCCAAGACGAGAAGGAAAAGGCTCTCCACTTCGACCACCGCTGGAGGTTTTATCCAAGGGTTTATATGGCCTTCGGCCAATGTTCCTTGGTGGGAAAATGGGAAAGGCCTTGATGGTTCAGGGGACATCATCTGGGGCAGGTAAGTCTCTCCTTGTCACTGCATTATGCAGGATTTTCTCTAACCTCGGCTACGACGTCGTTCCCTTCAAGAGCCAGAACATGAGCCTCAATTCGGCGCCGAGCATCGAAGGTGGTGAGATAAGCCGCGCCCAGTACCTTCAGGCGATAGCCTGCAGAAAGAAGCCGAGCGTGAAGTTTAACCCAATCCTTCTCAAGCCCGAAGGAAACATGAGGAGCCAAGTCGTCTTCATGGGAAAACCCATAGGTAGTGTCTCAGCCAGAGACTACATGCTCTCGCGGAAGGAAGAGTTTTTCCGAAAGGCAATGAGGGTCCTCGACGAGCTGAAGGAGAAGCACGACCTCGTTCTAATCGAAGGCGCCGGCAGTCCAGTGGAGATAAACCTGAAGGACTACGACATAGCCAACATGCGAGTGGCAAAACACGCCAACGCGAGGGTTATCCTCGTTACTGATATTGATAGAGGGGGTAGTTTCGCCTCGATAGTCGGCACGATGGAGCTTCTGAGCAAAGAAGAGCGGGAACTTGTGATGGGCTTCGTCTTCAACAAGTTCCGCGGTGATGCGTCCCTCCTAAAGCCGGGCTTTGAGTACCTTGAGAAGCGCTACGGGAAGCCGACCCTTGGAGTTATCCCCTACGTTGAGCACCACCTACCAGAGGAAGACTCCTTAACTCAGTTCCCGAAGGTTAAGGGCAAGCTTCACATCCAGATAGTTAAGCTCCCTCACATAAGCAACTTCACCGATTTTGAACCGCTCCACTGGGCCAACGGCGTTGACTACGTTACCAGAGCCGAGGAAATAAAGGGCGACGTCATCATAATTCCCGGGAGCAAGAACACGGTTGAAGATTTACTCTGGATGCGCGAGAATGGCATTGAGGAGGCTATAATTCAGGCCCACCGCGAAGGGGCTTTCGTCGTCGGAATATGTGGCGGTTTCCAGATGCTTGGGGAGGAGATTATAGACAAGGTCGAATCGAAGCGCGGAAGGGTTAAGGGTATCGGACTCCTTCCAGCGAAAACCGTCTTCACGAGGGAAAAGCGGACGAACCATCTGAAGGCTGAAGTCCTCTGGGAGAGAGCTAAGGGAATGGTCGTTGAGGGCTACGAGATAAGGATGGGCCGTTCCGTCTCCGAGAGGCCGTTCTCAGTTATAACCT
>NZ_WAKV01000077.1 GCF_015523185.1 Thermococcus sp. | reverse complement strand
GGACGAGAGAGGAGAATGGGCGCCTTTACTGGCGCGAGAGGATAAACCTTGTCTACAACAGGCTCTCAAAGGCCTACCTGAATTTCTCAGAATGGTTCAGGCACGGAATAATGAGGGGTTCGGACAGCGTCTACGTTGCCTACATCCTGCTTGCACTAGGTGTGGCGCTCGTTTACCTGCTGTATTATCTTTAATTTCATTTTTTAAAATTTAAAAAAGTCATTTAAGTAGTATCTCAAAAAGCGTCGCATCCTTTTCTTTGATGACTTCTATCTCAATGTCTCCAAACTCTTCTTTCAGCTTGTCGAGAACCTCCTGAATCATGTCGTCTTCGAGAACGTCTTCATCTTCTATAAAGAGGGTCTTTCCCGTGTACCATACCTTGTAAACAAAATCATAGCCCGTGAACATCTTGTTGTCGCCCTCGCCGAATACGACGTTTCCGTTTTCCCTGATTATGTTCAGTATAGCTTGCTCGGGGCAGTGGGCCCGTCTAAACTTGGAGTAAATCCTTGGTATGACCTCACAGGGCGAACCCCCCATGACCTGCTGAGTGCCTATGTTGTAGTTCTTAAAGAGTATCAAAGCACTGACTCCCATGGCAATCCCCACATCCGTATCGCGGGGAGAGTTTAAATGTCCTGTGGTTCATTCATCAACAATTGTAGCAGAGCATCGCCGCTTTTTTAAGGAGAATAACCCTGTAAAGCTTTCCCCTGATTATTCTTGGGTTTGAGAGCTTGTTTAGGCGATGTATCTTCCTCCTCTCTAGGGCTACGAGGTCGAGCTCTCTAAGCACCTTCACGAAGTCCTCCCAGCGGATTTTGAGCCACTGAGAGTATTCATCGAAGAGCTCCTTCTCGACGACCCGGAAGTCCTTTCCATCAACCCTATAGCGGATTGCCTTTTTTGGCAGTTCTTTTCTTAAACGCCAGCGCGCGTGTAAAGGCTCCTGCATCTCGTAGACGGCTAGGTCCATCGGCTTGCCTTCTACAATCATTTTCAGAATTATTCCAAGAACTCTGTTTATCCTGTCCGGGACACCGATGACGTCGCCTTTGAGAACGATTTTCCTCCGGCGAACCCTTATTCCTGCCCTCTCCAGCTCTTCTCCAATCTTGGGGGTCAGCTTTTTCTCTCCCCCAGTGTCCACTATTCCGCCTATTACGAACGCCCTAACGTCGAAGTCTCTCTCGCTCAAAACCTCATCCGCCCAAGGGTCAAGGAGCACGACTTCATCTACGCCTTTCCTCCGTAGAAACTCGGCTGTCGGACCCTCGTGAACAGTTATCCTCCCCAGCGGGCCGTTGAACATTCTCTTGAACTCCTCGTTGGCCCACGTAACTGCGAGCTCTTTTCCGGTGAAGTAGTCCCTTAGCAAGCCGTAGCACTGGTTAATCTGAAGGCAGATTTTGCTCTTTTCCTTTTGAGTATGTCTGTGCCAGAGCTGGAGGTCAACTATGAAGTATGGCCAGCCTGGGAGTTTTGAGCGAAGTTCCTCTGGTGAAAGAACCATCTCAAACCTGTCCTTCATGCAGAGGGGAGCGTAGGCGTAGTGTGAACCTTCAACCCTGTTTCCGTTCAAATCCCAAGCAACCGCGGTCTTTTCTGGGATTCGAAAAACCGCGCCCTTTCCGTGGACTATTTCTATTGCCATGTCCTGGAGCTTGTTCTTTGATTTCCGGAACCTCTTCGAGAGTGTCCCAATGCTATCTATACCCCTCTCCCTAAGTGCCTCCCTGAAGACATCTGCAAGGGTTTTCATGGCCATCGGTTGACCCTTGGGAGAGTAGTTAAAAAGTTTGCTCAGAGAGACGAAAGATTTTTAAAGCCTCCTCCTTCCCTAATATCGAGCCCCGGTGGTGTAGCCCGGTCAAACATGCGGGCCTTTCGAGCCCGCGCCCCGGGTTCAAATCCCGGCCGGGGCACCATAATTCTAAGTTCGTTCTAATATTGATTCCATTAAGTCTGTTACAAGGGAGGGAACATGAGCAAAGTAGAACATAAGTTTGTTCCTGTAGTTTTGGTTGTATATTTCGTTGTAATGAGTATGTATGCTATTTTTAGGGCACACATAATGTTACTGTATCAGATAAAGCCCACGGATTTACTTATTTTTAATGAAAGTTTCTCTTCAGTCTTGAGGGGAACAGGATTTTTCTATAACTCAATTGAAAAAACTAGCCATTTTGGTATACACAATTCTCCGATTCTCTTTTTCCTTTTGCTATTCTACAAATTCTGGCCTTCTATTGATCTTCTAGTAATAACCCAGACTTTAGCCATTACTGTGGGGGCTATACCTATCTTTAAGTTAGCAGAAGAACTATTGAGAGATGAGCGAAAAGCATTTTCTATAATGCTTCTGTATATGTTTAGTCCCTTTATTCTGGGTATTATTCGTTTTGATTTTCACGCTGTATCGCTTGCAGTTCCGTTCATTACTTTGACCATGTATTATCTCGAAAAAGGGGACTACAAAAAGGCATTTTTCTCGTCTCTCATAGTTCTCCTTGCGAGAGAAGATGCAGGTTTGTTTCCATTATCACTTGGACTTATGATGGTAACTACTAACAAGGGCTCAAAGAAGCTTAGATGGGCAATTTTGTATTCCCTTATCGGCATTTTATGGATTGCCTTGAGTGTGTTTGTTGTAATTCCCCATTTTTCGGTTTTTAGATTCTCTTCAAGATACAATGGGGAAATTTTATGGAAATTTGTTGGATTTTTGATACTAGCAATGTTTACTACCACAGGGTTTCTCCCCATTCTTGCAGGGGAAAGGTTAGTGTTAATTTTAATTCCATTTTTAGAACTAGCTTTGAGCAATTATTGGGCAATGTTATCAATAGGAGATCATTACCAATGGCTTTTGGGACCTCTTTTAGTTGTTGTCTCAATATATGGTGCCCAAAAAATTCAATCGTCTAAAAAGTTTTGGTTATCTATATTAGTAGGGGGGATTTTTTCGATATTGTTCAGTCCAATAATCCAGACAATTCCCCGGTATCCATACGTAATTGGGACAAGAATCGACTTGGTTTTCAAACTTGCTTTAAAGCTATGGTTTGTTAGTTGAAAACTTTTTAAGTAAAAACCTCAACCTAACGTCTGGAGATGCTCGCCGTAAAAGTCCACAAGAAAGAGGCCGAAAAGACCAGAAGAAGGCTCCTCGAACTCGGTGTCCTAGCAAAAGGGTACTCCATAAAACGGAAGGGAGAGTTTGTCCTCTTCCCGGTTACAGAGCCTGTTGATGGTTTTGAGCTCATTGAGGCAGAGTTTGAAAGGCTGGAGAAGAGGCCTCACAGCTACCGCGAGGTTGTTGATGTTCCCGAAGAAGTCAAACCGCTCCTCCCGAGTTCCTTCGACATCATTGGCGACATCACTATAATCGAACTCCCTGAAGAGCTGATGCCCTATGGAAGGGCCATCGGAGAAGCCATCCTGAAAGTTCACAGACACATAAGGGCAGTATTCGCCAAGGGGAGCAAGGTCGAAGGGGAATACCGCGTGAGGGAGCTCATCCACCTTGCGGGCAAGAAAAGGACAGAGACAGTCCACCGCGAGAACGGGATAAGGCTGAAGCTCGACGTGGCCAAGGTTTACTTCTCCCCAAGGCTCGCCACCGAGAGGATGAGGATTTTCAGAAAAACCCGGCCCGGAGAGGTAGTTTTCGATATGTTCGCGGGTGTTGGTCCCTACTCTATTCTCCTTGCGAAGAAAGCCGGGCTCGTCTTCGCCGTTGACTTAAACCCCTGGGCCGTTCGCTACCTCGAGGAGAACGTTCGCCTCAACAAAACAAACAACGTGATTCCCATTTTGGGCGACGTGAGGAAGGTTGCAGGAAAGATAAAGGCAGACCGCGTTATAATGAACCTCCCCAAGTTCGCTGACCACTTTTTGAGAGAAGCCCTGCTGAGCGTCAAACCGGGCGGAGTAATCCACTACTACGGCTTTGGCCCGGAGGAGAACCTGTTTTCGGAGCATGAAGCGAAAATAATGGCAGTGGCGAAAGAGCTGGGCCTTTCAGTCGAGTTCCTCGACCAGAGGAAGGTGCGCCCCTACGCGCCGAGGCAGTTCAACATTGCCATCGACTTTAGAGTGGGGTGATTCCAGAAATGTTTTCTGCATAAAACATTCCTCTTTAAAGGGGATGTTCGGTTGAGAAAACAGGGAAAAAGGAAAAATCACTTCCCCACTATCTTCACGTTCTCGAACTTTATGTAGGGCGTCGTCATGGTGTTCATGAAGGGCATTACTGTCTGCTCCTTTGTAACTTCGCTCGCTTGTTTGAGAAGCTCGTAAACGTTTCCTGCGATGAGGAAAACGCTGGAACCAACGACTTCTCCGTTTTCTATAAGGAAGGCAGGATTAGCGGTCACGGCAAAGTTTCCGTTGTCCGGATTGCTCGAATGTGCCCCCTGGAAGCCGTCAACGAGGTAACCGCGCTCGATTTCGCCTATTAAATCCTCCAGCGAGCGCTTCCCGTTCTCCATGACGACGTTGTGGAAGCCGATGTTTATGCCTCCACTCCTCAAATCTCTCTTCCCGTTTCCCGTGCTCTCAGTCCCGTAAACCTTCGCCCAGTAGTTGTCCCATACGAAGCTCCTGAAGGTTCCGTTCTCGATGAGGACGTTCTTCCTCGTCGGAACGCCTTCGCCGTCTGCTATAACCGGCTCTAGGGAGAGAGGGTGAAACGGGTCGTCGTAGATTGTCAAAACGTCACTCGCTATCTTCTCCCCGACCTTTCCGACAAGGGGTGTGGTTTCCTTAACTAAGCGCTCACCGCTGAAGGCCGGAAGGAGAGCGTAGCTGAAGAGGCCCGCTATCGCCCAGGGACCGAGGATTACGGGCACTTCCTCGTTTCTGCTAGCCTTGACGCTGTAGGCCCACTTGACCTTTTGAATGGCTCTCTCGACGATTCCCTCGACGTCGAGGTTTAAATCCCTCCTTGCGTCAAAGTCAAAGATTCCGGGCGTTACCACGCCTTCCTTCCGTCCAACGAGTTCTACGTACATGTAAGATGCCCCTCCCTCCTGGAAAACGTCTACACCATGGGAGTTTAGTATTCTCCTCTCCTCCCAGGAAACTCCACCTGCCCCTCCAGCTACCACAGCGTTCTTGTCCTTCTCGCGGGCGAGGGCAATCGCCTTAACGAGCTTCTCGACGAGTATGTCAGGAGAGGCCTCCTTAAGCTCGTAGTTGGGCTCTGGCTTTTCTCTATACTTGCCGGGTTCGGGAAGGGAAACCCACTTCTCGTCCCTGCTGTTGAGCTCGGCCATCTTGGAAGCCTGTTCTATGGCCTCCCTAACCCTCTGGGGCTCATCGCTGTCCACTATGGCCAAACCGAGGCGCTTGTCCTTTATTCCGCGGATTATCGTTACAGCACCGCTTCTTGTTGATGCCATCGAAATCTCGTTGAGCTCAACGTTTACAGAAACTTCCCTTGAGCGGTAAACGGCAATCTCGACCTCATCAAAAAATTTCTCGGCGTGACGAAGGAGGTTCTCCATGGCAATCACCTCACCCAATAAGGATTCCTCCGTCGAACTTCATGTGCGGACCACCGGAGCTTACAAATGCAATCTGTCCTTTTCCGCAGAAGCCGACCTCAAGACCGAAGTCATTTCCAACTGCCGAAATCTTCTTGAGGGCCTCGATGGCAACACCGGTAATCGAGGTGTCCCTTATCGGCTCGGCTATCTCGCCGTTTCTAATCACATAACCCTCCTGGATTCCGACCTGAAAGGCTGAGTTGAGTTGGGCCTGCCCACCCCTGAAGTCGACGACGTAGTAGCCGAACTTGATGTCCTCGATGAGCTCCTCAAAGGAGTGGTCGCCGGGCTCGAAGACAGTATTGCGCATCCTGATTATCGGCGGGTAGCGGTAGCTCTCGGCTCTAGCGTGACCGTTGGGTTCCATGCCCCACTTGTGGGCGTACTCGCGGTTGAGCATTATCTCCTTAAGGATTCCATTCTCGATTATGTGGATGTCCTTAACGGGAACACCCTCGTCGTCATACTTGTCGTTTCCAAAGCCTCCCTCAACGATGCGCTCGCTCATGGTTACGTATTCGGGGGCTATCTGCTTTCCTATGAGGTCCTTGAAGGGCGAGTTTATCGTCAAGTCCGCCTCGGCGAGGTGGCCGAGTGCCTCGTGGGCGATGATTCCAACGACTATCGGGCCCGCAACAATCGGCCACTCACCGCGCTTTGGGGCAACGCCCTTCAGCTGGCTGTGCATCTTTCTGAGAAGGCGCTCCTTGACTTTCTCGTTCGGCTCTATCTCGGTCATAAGCTCCCATCCGTGGTCAACCGCTCCAATGCTGTCCCTCGCCATAGCTAACTTTCCATCGGCCTTTCCCGTGACGTAGGTCCCCTGGTAGAGGTAGTTGTAGTCCCACTCTATTCTCGTCCCCTCGTTGGTCAGTAGGAGCTTTCTGCCACCTCCATCCTCGTAGCGTATCTGGACGCTCTTAACGGCCTTGTCCTCTTTCAGGAGTTTCTCAAGCTCCCTGAGGTGGGCAACCTTCTCCTCGATGTCCACATCGCGAGGTTTAACGCGCATCTTGCTCTTCACGAAGTCCTCGACTGGTTTTATCTCCGCCAGCTCTATCCTCTCCTTCTTGGTCTCAGCGGCCGCTCTGGCCAGTTTGTAGGCTTCCTCAATCTTTTTCTCAAGATTTGAAAGGTCGCTCGTCGAGGCGAAGCCCCAGGCACCATTCGCCAAAACCCTTATCGCGACTCCCCTGTGGAGTTTGCCGGTAAAGCTCGTGAAGACGCCGTCCTTGAGGCCGAGCGTTGTCTTCTTAAGGTCTTCATATCGGAGCTCTATGTATTCAGCCTTCAGGTTTTCCTCAGCCCATTTAAGGGCCCTTTCAAGTGCCTCCATGGCCACCACCGTTTACGCATGTTCGCTGACGACTCGAAAGCGACCTATAAAAGTCTTTTGAGGGCTTCGATGTGGATCGAAATGAGAAAACCCAGGTGTTACATACTTCAGTAGTTAAGAGGTTAAAACCGATCAATCTCTTCATCTTTCAAGCGAAAGTGTTATATACTATGAACGGAGATAACATAAGCAAAACCCACTGGGGGGTCGATGAGGAGGCGTGCGTTACTGGCCATACTCGTGGTCTTGCTCCTCATCGGGGCGTACGGTGCCTACGTGGTAAGCTACCCTAAGTACCTGGAAGTTAAGGGCTGCGTGAACCCGTTTGCAGTTGTGAAGCCTGTAAGCAGGGTTCAGGAAAACTGGTCAAAAGTTCACGTGTTCTTCAAGCTGGCAACGAGCAGGGACTTCTGGAAGCTGGCAAAACTCTGGGACGTTGACTACTCTCACGTTAATCTAGGGCTGTCTGTATAGGGTGTGTAGCAGCTGCATGTCCACTTTGTGTTGACCATTGTTTAGAGACCGGCACGAGATGTGTTCCTATAACACCAGGCCCCTAAAGGAGGCAGAGAGATGAAGGCTTCAAAATTCCACTCACTTGTTTTGCTGTTCCTCTTCGCGGGCTATTTTATTCACCTAAAAGACATCTACCCCCTCCAAGTTGCAGCGGCAGTGGCCTCTACTGTGGCAGTACTGATTTATGGGGTTCCAGTTGCTCTGATTCAGTTTGCAAAGAACTCCGGACACTCTATTATCACGGGGGTGCTTCTTGGAACGCTCTGGGAGTTCATCATGGCGGCTTTTGCAAGAGCAATGGCGTTCCCGGCGTGGGAGAGCTTCCTACTGGCGGGGGTCGGCGGAGCCCTCACAACGGCCTTTCTTGCGTTTGTGCGACAAGAGAAGGAAAAACAGAATGAAAATGCTGTGGAAGCTAAATATGAAACCGAGTGTCACAAATATCCGCCACAGTGAACCCGTGGATAGGGTTCTTTGTAGTCCTCGGCATCTCTCCTTATCTTTATCTTCTGTACTTATAAAACGAATGAGCGCCCCCAGAACTGGCCTGATGGCAGTTGCTGTATCCATCCTCCTTGGACCGGCTCTGATAACCTTCGTCTGGAACATCAGGCCCTGGACAATAATTCTCTTCCTGTCTCTTCGTGGCCTCCTTGGACGTTCCCTAGCTCAGACAGAGCCATTAGCAACCTTTTTATCCTACCGCCTCAAATCCCCACCTATGAAAGCCAAAATCAAAAACCTCATAGACAGGGGGACTTACAGGAAGCTCCCACTCTTCGAGGGCGAGCTGCCGGAAGACACTTACGCCCAGATAGTCGAGGTCAAGCCGGGACAGACGGTCAAGAAGCACTATCACGAGCACCAGTACGAGCTGTTCTATATAATGTCTGGAGAGGCGAGGCTCGGAATAGGCGAGACGGAATACCTCGCGAAACCCGGCGACATCTTTCTGGTAAAGCCAAAAACCGTCCACTGGGTAATCAACGAGCTGGATGAGCCGTTCAGGCTCTTCGTGGTGAAGCTGAACTACCACGGCGACGACTCCGTATGGCTAAAAGAATAAGAAAAATAAAACGTCAGAGCTTCCCAGCCAAGTAGAGGCCCATCGTGTACTTCAACAGTTCTTTTTTATCTTCATCAACGAGTGTCTCAACGGCTTTTAGTAGCACAGGAACCTCTTGATACGGTGTGTACGCCGGTGGAACCTCTCTGCCCAAGTCCAAGAGGCCATAAACACCAATCATGGCGGATTTGACGGAGTACTCGACCGTGAAGACACACTCTCCGGGTATCTCAACATACTGCCCCATTAGGGCCAAGTTGGCGTAGTTCTCCGGAATAACGGGAGGCCTGTCCCCTGGTCTCCTTGGCATGAAGTGGGCCGTAATGTAGGGCATCATGGCCGTGCGGACGTTTATGACTGTCTCCATGAGCTCGTCCTTTTTGTCGAGCCATCCAAGGTGATAAAGCAGTTCGAGGAATATTTCCCTCCCAGTCGCCTGACTCATGGGTTTTTTAATGTAGTCTCCTTCCCTATCAACGAAAAGACCGTATCCCCAGATGACAGTAACGTCTTTGGGCTGGTTTCTAAAGTGAGGTTGTCTAAATGCTACAATAGACATCAGCCAGGAGGAGTCCTTGAAGGTAACCAGTCCACCTGTTCCTGTCCTGTTACCAGTAAATTCCTCAAGCATTTTAATGAAGGTGTTTCCCCTGAAGGTTATTGTAAAGGATTCCCACTTTGTTCTGTCTATGTCGCCTGCGAAAACGTCTGGATTTCCCAGAGAAGGGTCTTTTTCGACGAGTTTTTTCCATAGCTTCCAGCTGTCGCCCTCACCCCTGTTGAGAACGGGCGGATGGTCAAGGTCGCCGTAAGTTGAGTTGTCAACCATCGAACCAAGGGTTATGAATACTAAATCCTTTTCTCCGACCTCAATTGAACCCTCGTGTTGTCCTTTGGTGTAGAGCTTTGTAACGTATTTCTTTCCGTTTTTCTCCTCTATCTCAACATCAACCACTCTTGTCCCCATTATGAAATTAACACCTCTTTCCTCAAGCCATTTTTGTATTGGAAGTATTATTGAGTCGTACTGGTTGTAAGGAGTTCTGAGGATGCCCTCTATTCTGTTCAGGCCGGGAACCTTATGCATGAAGCGGAGCATGTAACGTCTCATTTCCGCAACGCTGTGCCAGGGCTGGAACGCAAACATAGTCGCCCAGAAGTACCAGAAGTTCGTCTCAAAGAAGTCCTTGGAGAACCACTGCTCTATTGTTACACCGCTAAGTTTTTCCTCAGGGGTTAATATAAGTTCATTAAGCTCATTCAGGTGCCTGAGAGTCAAACCGTATTTGCTGAAATCGACCTTTTTACCTGGGGTCCCAACGAGACGACATTTTGACGAACCAACGTACTCCCTGTTGAACTCCACGACTTCATCTAGGATTGTTTTCTCGGGGTCGTCGAGAGAGGGAATACTTCCGAGTAAATCCCATGTTGCCTCATAGTGCTCTTCAAACATCCTGCCACCCCTGAGTAAATAACCCTTTTCAGGGTCTCCAGAACCATCAAGACAGCCACCGTTGACCGGAGTTTTTTCGATTATGTAGATGTTTTTTCCAGGCATTCTGGCGTCCCTTATAAGGAAAACCGCCGCCGCTAATGATGCTATTCCTCCTCCAACCATGTAGGCTTTTCTTTCATTTATATCGGGGATTCTCCTTGGGGTTACGCGCTTGTAGTTCAGCATATTCCTCACCCAGACATGTCTTATATAGACATGATAATATTCGTCATGGTTATGAAACTTAAAAAGTTTTTGTCTAAACTTAATCCGGGTGATAACATGGGTGAAAAAATTATAGGAATCCTCGGTGGTATGGGACCTCTCGCAACGGCGGAGCTATTCCGGAGAATCGTTGAAAAAACACCGGCCAAGAGGGACCAAGATCACCCGAGGATAATCATCTATAACAACCCAAAAATACCCGACAGGACGGCCTTTATACTTGGGCATGGAGAGGACCCGAGGCCAGAACTCATAAACACAGCCAGAAAACTCGAAGAATGCGGTGCAGACTTTATAATAATGCCCTGCAACACGGCACATTACTTTGCAGAGGACATACAGCGGGCAATTAGGATTCCCCTTGTTAGTATGGTCGAGGAGACGGCCGAGAGAATAAAGGAGATGGGTCTAAGGAAAGTCGGACTGCTGGCAACGGAAGGAACGATAAAGGGGCGCGTTTACCACAGGGCGCTTGAAAAGAGGGGGATTGAGGCAATTGTCCCAAATGAAGATGACCAGAAACTCGTCATGAAGGGCATTTATGAGGGCGTCAAGGCCGGGAACCTCGAATTGGGCAGGAAGTTGATTCTCAGCGTTGCCAAGAAGCTCGAAAAGAAGGCTGAGGGGATAATAGCCGGCTGTACTGAGGTGAGTGTCGCCCTAAAGCCAGAGGACCTGAGCGTCCCTCTGATAGACCCGATGGATGTTATAGCTGAGAAATCCGTTAGGCTTGCCCTCGGACTGGAAGAGCTTAGAGCTTGATAACATCCCCGAGTGAACTCTGTGAAATCTCTTTCGATGAACGCTAAAACCTCCGGTCTATCATCTTCTTTCCAATTTTGGCCATTGTAAGGCCGGCTTTAAGGGAGTCCCTTACTGTGCTTTTAAGTGCCGTCATCATTACATCCTTTACTTTTCCACTGAATCCTGTTAGAACTGTTATTCCCATCCGCGCGAGCCTCAGTGTTATCTCTTTTGAAACTTCGGGGGCCAGAACAAGCTCGACTCCTTCTTTCTTGAGTTCATCTCCTATATTTTCCTCGGGCTTCAAAACCTTTATCTCCTTGATGCCATCGGGACCAACTTCAGCAATGGCAAAGCTCTTAGCCTTTTCAAATGGAACGGCGTTTCCGTCGAAGCCTTCATCTGAAGGTACAGCAACTCTCATGGTACCACCAAAGATACTAATCCAAAAGTCCTTAAAACCCTTCCACAAACTTAGCCCGGTGGGAGAGATGGAGATAGGCGTCGTTGGAAAGCCAAACGTTGGAAAGTCAACTTTCTTCTCAGCGGCAACTCTCGTTGACGTTGACATAGCGAACTATCCTTTCACGACGATAGATGCGAACGTCGGCGTTACCTACGCCATAACGGAGCACCCCTGTAAAGAACTCGGCTGTAAGCCAAACCCCCAGAACTACGAGTACAGGAACGGAAAGGCCCTGATTCCCATCAAGATAATTGACGTTGCCGGTCTCGTCCCGGGGGCGCACGAGGGGAGAGGTTTAGGTAACAAGTTTCTCGATGATTTGCGAATGGCCTCGGCACTAATCCACGTCATAGACGCCACAGGAAAGACGGATGCAGAGGGCCAGCCGACTGACTACCACGACCCGGTGGAGGACATTGAGTTCCTCGAAATGGAGATAGACTACTGGATATTCGGAATACTCAGGAAGGGCTGGGAAAAGTTCGCAAAGAGGATTAAACTCCAGCACATGAAACTGGAGCAGGCGATAGCAGACCACTTATCGGGAATAGGCGTGGGCGAGGAAGACGTCTGGGAGGCCATACATAGGGTTGGGCTTTCAAGTGACCCCACCAAGTGGAGCGACGAGGATTTAATGGCCTTTGTTCGCGAGTTGCGCAAAATTAACAAGCCCATAATAATCGCAGCAAACAAGGCCGACGCAGCGAGCGATAAAGAAATCAAGAGGCTCATAAGAGAAGGTGAAAAGCGAGGCTACATAGTCGTCCCGACGAGTGCCGCCGCGGAGCTCACCTTAAGAAAGGCCGCAAAAGCTGGATTCATAGACTACATACCCGGAAGTTCTGACTTCAGGGTTCTCAAGAAGATGAACCCCAGGCAGGAAAAAGCCCTGGAGCTTATCAGGGAGAAGGTCCTCAACAGGTTCGGTTCAACGGGCGTTCAGGAGGGCATAAACAGGGCCGTGTTTGAGTTGCTCAACCTGATTCCGGTTTATCCTGTCCAGGACGAGAACAAACTGACCGACCAGTTCGGGAACGTTTTGCCCCACGTCTACCTCCTCCCAAAGGGCTCAACGCCGAGGGATTTGGCCTACAAAGTCCACACGGACCTTGGAAAGACGTTCCTCTACGCGGTGAACGCCAAAACGAAGAGGCGCGTTGGGGAAGATTACGAACTCCAGTTCAACGACATAGTCAAGATAGTTGCCACGGCCAAGTAACGTTGATTACTTTCTTTCTTTTTCCCGGATTAACTCTTGGTAGAGCCTCGGCTCAACGTCTTCTTCGCTCAGTCCAAGCCTTTTCGCGACTTCCCAGATTTTCCTTTTCGCTTCTCCAACGTCCTCGGAAATAACCTCTATGTCCAGAAAACCGCCGAGGCCTTCAACGTCGTTGAGCTCAAAGGTAACGCCGTCAAGCCTGTAAACCAGACGGCGTTTCCTAACGGTGACGTCTTCCATATAGCCAAGCCTTCTGAGGATTTCAACGGTCGTGTGGAAGTCAGAAACCTCGACCTCAAGCTCGTCGAACTCCTCGTTCCTGCCGGGGTCCTTGATTTCTTTGTACGTTAAAAAGGACTTCTCGAGGTTTTCGATTTTCCTGACGCGAAGGAGCTTTGGGAGTGGAAGTGAGAAATAAACATCCTCTTGGAGCTCTTCTCCAACGAAAAAAGCCCCAAGGGACTCGAGTTTTAGTTTGGTTTTCTCGAAGTCAACCCTGAACTTTACCTCAACCTCCATCTCAGACCCCCACAAGGAAACCAACGAGGTCTTCACCCTTGACAAAATCGCTGATTGGAATCACGTCCACGCGCTTTAGGGTTGGAAGTACCCTTATCGTCTCGTCAATGAACCTGTTGAGCTTGTCCTCGTTCTCCTCGCCTACGAGAGCTATAACACTGTCCTTACCGCTCCTAGCAACCGCAAGGACGTTCGGGAGAATCGAGAGTGTTTTGGTTATGTAGCTGATGTATTTCTCAAGGAAATCCTCGATGATTGGGGTCTCAGCCTGAATGTAAATCAGAGCGACGGCTCTGGGACGAAGGGAATTACCTAGGATAATTGTGTATCTCTCGATTACTCCCTTCTCGAGGAGTTTCTTGATTCTGAAGTGTATCGTTGATTCAGGCCGATTTAACCTTTCCGCTATCTCAGAAATGGTAAGACGGGCATCCTCTTTGAGGAGCCTGAGTATGGCCCTATCCAAGTCATCTAACTGTACCATGGGGAATCCCCCAGCGCTGATAAATATTGTTATCTATTTCCAAAATGTCTAAGATTTTGCCGATTATAAAGTTTATTATATCATCCACAGTTTTTGGCCTTGTGTAAAATCCAGGGGAAGCGGGCATTACAATTGCACCTGCCCTAGTAACTCGTAGCATGTTCTCGATGTGAATTAGGTTCAGGGGGGTCTCTCTAATTAGGAGCACTAGCTTTCTTCTCTCCTTCAACGCCACATCTGCCGTTCTGGTAATCAGGTTGTCTGCGTAGCCGTTTGCTATTGAAGAAAGCGTCTTCATCGAGCAGGGGGCTACCACCATTGCATCAAAGGGATATGAGCCGGAAGCTGTTGGAGCGAAAAGGTTGTCCTCCGAATAATCCGGCTTGAGCTCAATGCCAAGTTCGTGGCGGGCGACCTTTATCCCCGTCTCTGTCGCGAGAAAAATTACCTCATGCCCGAGCTCGCGAAGAACTTTAAGGAGCCTCACACCGTAAACGGCACCGCTGGCGCCGGTTATTGCAATCACAATCCTCATGTTACCACCGCACTATTTTCCCCGCTATCTTTTTATACCTTTCCAGAGGAAAAACGTTGAGGTACAATGAAGATACATCCCGTTCTCATTGGGAGTGCTATGGACATTGCCAAGAAACTAAACGCCAAGGCCCTTGTCATAATGGAAGATGTAAAAGAGAAAGAACTTCCAAAGACAGATTTGCCTATTGTCATAGTTGGCTCCTCCTTTGATGTCGATGACGAGAAAATTAAGAAGGTCTCGATTCCTCAGAACCTTGACCTCAACAACATCCTGAACCTGATTTCAGCGTTTCTCCTCGAACACAACATTCTGAAAGAGGGAGATTCCTTTGTCTACGTTACCGAGGATTCAATTGGAATTAGAACCGTCAAAAAAGGTATCTCAGCCATGAAGAGTTTCTTTGCCCAGAACCAGAACGTTCTTCAAAGGATGCTTGAAATAGCTATTGAGCTCAGCGTTGAAGGCAGGGAGGGAACGCCCGTCGGAACGATATTCGTTATCGGCGACACGAGGAGGGTTTTAAAGCACTCTCACCAGCTGATTCCAAACCCCTTCAAAGGCCACAAGATTAACGTTCTCGACAGGGACAGCAAGGAGATAATCAAGGAGTTCGCCCAGCTGGACGGGGCTTTTCTCATAAGGGAGGATGGGAGGATAGTTTCCGCCGGTAGATACCTTGAAGTCGAACCAAAGGTCATAGACCTAATGCTTCCCCCCGGTTTAGGAAGTAGGCACATAGCGGCCGCTGGGATAACCAAGCTGACAAAAGCGATGGCCATAAGCCTTTCTGAGAGCGGAACTATCAGAATTTTCAAGAACGGGCTAATGCTCCTTGAGTACAACCCGAGGCTAAAGTATTGAAAAAGAAATCAGACGTTGAAAATCCTAATGGTGTTCGTTCCAGCCGTTCTTCCAATGGGTGTTCCCTTGGTCAGGAGAACTGTGTCCCCCTCGTTTACCAGTCCCAGCCCGGTGATGATGCGTATTATCTCCTCCTCGCTCGGTTCTTCGACTTTGAATGGATAGACTCCGTAAGAGAACATGAGGGTATTTGCAACCCACTCATTTGTGACAAAAGCCAGAACCCACTGCCTTGGCTTGAACCTTGCTATTAATCTGGCAGTCTGGCCTGTTCTCGTAGGGGTGAGAATGTACTTGATGTCAATCGAGTTCAGGGCCTCTATGATGCTCCTCGCTATCGCGTCTTTGATTGTTCCCTTCGTAGGCCTCCGTCCCTTCCACTCGTTCATCTTCCACTCAACCGTCCTGCTAGTCCACAGGCTGTCCCTGTAGGTCTCCGTTGTCTTTGCTATTTTGGCCATCATCTTAACGGCATCAACGGGATACTTCCCGACGGCAGTTTCTTCCGAAAGCATGACCGCATCTGTTCCGTCGAGGATTGCATTCGCCACGTCAGTGACCTCGGCCCTAGTGGGAAGTTTCTCGTGAGTCATGCTTTCGAGCATCTGGGTAGCTGTAATTACGGGCTTTCCAGCACAGTTAGCTCTTCTTATAAGCTTCTTCTGGAGAATAGGGAGCTTTTCTATCGGCATTTCGACGCCCAAGTCTCCTCTAGCAATCATTACCCCATCAGAAGCATTCAAGATTTCGTCAAAGTTCCTAACCGCATCGGGACGCTCTATTTTTGCAATCAGGAAAAGATGCCCGTGATGAGAATCAACGAAGCGTCTCACCTTGAGGACATCGTAGGCCGAACCAACGAAGCTTATGCCAACGGCGTCAATACCAACCTCAAGGGCAAACTCCACGAACTCCAAGTCCTTCTCAGTCACGGCCTCGATTGCAAGCCTTGCCTTTGGAACGTTTATCCCCTTGTGGGAGAAGAGGGTTCCACCAACGAGAACCTTACATATAACGTCCTGACCGCGGACTTCTTCAACGCGAAGCGCTATGAAGCCATCGCTGAGGTAAATTACGTCGCCCTTTGAGACCAGCTTCGGGAAGTCCTTGAACTCGACCGGAATTACCGCCTCGTTTCCAATAACGTCCCTCGTCGTCAGCGTTATCGTCTGCCAGCGCCTCAGGTTTACTGAACCTCCTTCGATTTCCCCAACGCGAATCTTGACGCCGGGTAAATCGCCAAGTATTGCAACGGGCCTGTCGAGCTTCTCAGAGACTTTCCTAACGAGCTTTACTGCCTTCTCGTGTTGTTTGAGGCTACCATGCGCAAAATTCAGCCTCGCAACACTCATTCCAGAACGAACCATCGCTGAAATAGTTTTTTCGTTTAAAGATGCCGGACCGAGCGTTGCTATAATCTTAGTTTTCTGCCCCGGAAGTCTCATGGTACCACCTAAGAAAAAACTATGTTATGTCTCTAAAAAACGTTTCCTGAGGAAGGTTTATTAATTAGGGCTTCCTAAACGCTTCGGTGATTGTCATGACGTACTTGGATATTGAGGTCTTCGATGAAAACGGTGAGAAAGTTCGGGTTGGAGATATGTTGAAGGGCAAGTGGACGGTTCTCTACGTCTACCCAAAGGACAACACACCCGGCTGTACGACAGAGGCGAAGGAGTTCACAGAGCTCTTGCCTGAATTTGAGAAACTCGGTTTTCAGGTAATCGGCGTTTCCAAGGACTCCGTCGAAAGCCACAGGCGTTTCAAGGAGAAACATGGCCTTAAGGTCAAACTTCTAAGTGACCCTGGGGTGGAGCTTATAAAAGCCCTCGGTGCGTGGGGCAAGAAGAAGCGCTATGGAAGGGAGTACGAGGGTGTAATTAGGAGCACCTTCATCGTAAACCCCGATGGTAAAATCGTGTGGGAAAAGCGCAACGTTAGGGCGAAGGGGCACGCCGAGAGGGTTCTAAAGGTTGCCAAGGAGCTCATCGGGGAATAAAACGGGAAGTCTTGAGGTTTTCTTTCAGTTTTTCCATACATGGTCTGCAGAAGTTCGCTGGTCTCAAATCCCACTCTTCAATCGTTGCAGGGGGGTTCATAACGCAGGCGTTTGAGCAGTGCTCAAGGCCGAAGGCATGGCCAACTTCGTGGAGAATGCCCTTTAGGAGACGAGCTTTAAATGTTTCAAGTTCCCTATGGAGGATTTTGGGGGCTAAACTTTTAACTTCATCGTCAACATTGGGGCTCTCAAGGGTTCTTAGCGTCATTCTCAGGACATCTGATTCAAAGGGTCTCATGGAGAGCACCATTATCCTTCTGCCAACTCTTTCTGTTTGGAAGCCAAGGAAACTCTCGTATATGTCGAAGTATCTGTTTCTAGAAGCAAGCGGAAAGCTGACTAGACCGAGAATTTTATCCATTGTTAAACCGTTCTTCTTTTCCATCTCAACCTTGAGACGGTAATCAAGAAAGTCAATAACAACCTCCAAGGGATAAAGTTTTACCCCACCCTCGGAGGTTCTGACGTTTATCAGATATCCCGGTTCAAGTGTGAGCTTATCGAGGTATAGAAACCTGATTGGTAATCTCCAGTCTTCAAAGAGTCTATTAGCACTATCGATAACTTCAAACATGGCATCCCTCAGTGTTTTCCCCAAGAAGTTTGTGACATAGGTGAAACCTATGAACTCCATTGCCGACCCTCGCTCGGGTTAGTGTGGACTGGATTTATAAGGGTTCTTAGAGCGTTGAACCACGAAACTTTTAAAGCACCACTCCAAGTGAATATAGGGCGATGGCGTCCGCCCTGGGCTTCGAGTCCGAACTGCCCGAAAGGGCTGATGACGCCTGTTCTCTACGGGAGGTGAGAGAATGGGCTCGAAGCTGTATGAAATTGGTAGATACGTTGACGTTAATAAGGCCATCCGTTACGTAGAAGAAAGACGTCATGAGGATGGTGGTTACTGCTTCGTCAGTGTTCTTGAAGATACCAACGTGAACGATACTTACTACGCTGTCAAAATCTATGACCTTCTTGGACTTGAGTTTCCAGAACCGGAGAAAACAATAGAATTCCTGTCTAAGTCCATACAGCCCCAGACTGCTGTAGTGGCAATAGCAATGGCCCTCGAAGGCCTCGCCATCCTCGGTGCCAAAGACCTTGCGAGGGAGAAGAGCGATATAGTATTCACCAAATACAACCCAGCGGAAGGCAAGTTCGCCGTCGGTCTCGGTGGAAGTGAGGAGTTTGGAACGGCGACACCACTCGAGGCCACGTACTGGGTTACAAAGGCTTTTGAGAAAATAGGAGTGAAATTTGATTCCGAGGAAAAGGACGCCATAAGGGCCTTTGTCATGAAGTTCCGCAACGGCAACGGCTATGGTGTAAAGCAACCAACGACCACAATGACGTATCAAGCTCTGTTTACTCTTTATACTCTCGGCTACAGGCCACCTAAGAGCCCACACTTTAGGAACTGTGAGCTCTGTAGCGACTGGGGTGGGTTCACTGAGGTTCCCTACAGCCTTCCACCTTACCTCGAGCCAACGTTTTACGCAACTAGAGGTTTAGAACTTCAAAACGAGACACCAACATGCCCCAGAAGGCACGTATGGTTTATCAGGCAGATTCAGAACCCCAACGGGGGCTTTAGAAGGAGCCTTGAGCTGGGTATTTCAAACTTCCAAAACACCTATAGGGCCCTAGCAGTGGTTGATTCAATGAGAAAATACCTTCCGTGAGGGACATGGACATAATTGAAATCGAGATTAAACACTCACTGGAGGAGGAAGGCTGTCCTGTCTGCAGGTTAATTGAAAAGTTCGAAAAGGAAGAGATTGAAACAATACTCTACGAACATCCCAACGACCCCGAGGTCAGAAAAGCCTTTCAAAAGAGCCTAGGACTATGCCCACGGCACGCATGGAAGACACTGCGGCTTGCCCTTTCAAATCCCCTCCTCGGTCCACACGGTATCTCGGTAATCTACAAGGACGTCCTGATGTGGTACCTCAGGGGTGGTCAAGCTACAGAGGAGTGTCTCCTATGCAAACTCTCATCAGAAAAAGAGGAGATTCTTCTTGAATCTTTTTCCGAGAGATTTTCCTCTTTTATTGACTTATACGAAAATTCTCCCTCCATATTATGCAGAAGGCACTATGAAGATTTATTAAGCAGGATTAATGATGAAAAACTTAAGGAGAAATTAGCACGAATCCAAAGGAGGAAACTTGAAGGGCTCTTCAAGAGGCTTGAGAGTTTTGTCCAGAGCTTTGACTACAGGTCAGAGAGAAAACCCAATGAGAAAGAGAAACGAGCTCTTACTGAGACTATCGAGTTCTTTGCAGGTAGGGAAATTGGACCGGAATGCAGAGAAAAGAGGAGGGAAAAGAGATGGTTATTGAAATTGAGGTGAGTGGCGAAGAGCTCGAAAGAATCAGAAAAAACAGAAAGGAAATAGAGAAGAGACTGAGAGATGTTGAAGGACTTGAAAGAACTTTAAAAGCTCTTAAATACGAGATTCTTCTTGAGCAAAAGGAAAAACTCTCAAAAAAGCTCAAAGAGATGGAAGTTCATTACAGGGAACTCCTTGAGTTTGAGGAGAGGGCAAAACGGGACAGGGAGTACATGATTAGACTTAGAAGTGAGCTGAGCCGGGAAAACGAAACACTGAGAAAGCAGATAGGTGGGAAAAAATGAAGATAGTGGTGCGTGGAAGGGGAAAGTGGAGAAAAGTAACGTTTAACGTCCCGGATGATATATGGAAAAAAATAGAGGAAGTATGTAAAAGAAACGGTTTCCGGGTTGAGGAGGCACTCAGGATAATACTCCTCAATGGGTATTTGGATAAGTCCATCAGCGAGGAGGAGATATCCCAGCTTGAAAAAGATATTGAAAAACTTGAAGAACAACTCTACGAGCTCGAGGGAAAGTGGTCACCTCTAAAGTTCAGGGCTTATTACTCTGCCGCGGACAATCAAAACCTTGCGATAACTCTCTCGGGGTTGATAGCCGAGAACAAAAGGTTGAGAAAAATGCTTGGCTTGAAAGAGAGGGACTTTTCAAAGGCCGAAGAGTTAATACACTATTACATGTCCTATGCTTTTGGGGACAAAACCAAAAAATTTTAAATAGGTCTAATTAGTTAGCCCCTCCAAGTGCTGGATACAGTTCTTTCATAACATAAACCAGCGGGGACAGGGGTGGTAAGATGAATGTAAAGCCAATAACCCTAATAGCACTGGGAGGAGCACTTGGAGCCATAGCAAGGTTTTACATCTCAGGTATACTGCCGACCTACAGGGACTTTCCAGTAGGAACCCTAATGGTGAACTCCATAGCGAGCTTTATCCTCGGTTACCTCTATGGTCTCCTCTTCTGGGGAATTGACGTTACTCCAGAATGGAGACTTTTCTTGGGGACTGGTTTCTGTGGCGCCCTAAGCACGTTCTCGACGTTTTCATACGAGACATTTTCACTCTTCCGGGAAGGTGAGTACATCCTCGCGGGACTTAATGTTCTGGCAAACGTTTTTGTAACCCTCAGCCTAGTGTTCTTTGGATTCATAATTGCTCGGAGGTAAAGACCATGGTCGAGGTTGAGCACTGGAATACCCTAAGGCTTAAGATTTATATAGGAGAAAACGACCGCTGGAATGGGAGACCGCTCTACAAGGCCATTGTTGAAAAGCTCAGGGAAATGGGTATCGCTGGGGCAACTGTCTACAGGGGAATATACGGCTTCGGAAAGAAGAGCCATGTTCATTCTGCAGATGTGATGAGACTTTCAACCGATTTGCCGATAGTTATTGAAGTCGTTGATAGGGGGTTCAAGATAGAAAAAGCAATCTGTGAGATTAGACCGATGATAAAAGATGGTATGATAACAGTTGAGCCAACAATAGTCGTATGGGTTGGAACAGAGGAAGAGATAAAGAAATTTGAAGAAGATGCAATCCATGAGGGATAATTAGTAGGCTTTCCAATAACTTAATAAAGGGTAGAATCGACGCAGACACAAATTAAAGTTACACTAATATTAAGAGGGGAACAACCATGATGTCACTGGAGTTCGAGATTCCACTCAAGGGGCTCAACAGTGTTATGGACGTTATACTTAAGGAGGACTCCAAGCTCCAGTGGGTCTACTACCGCGAGGACACAGAGAGCGTTATCGTTCGAACCACAGTCTCAAAGAACGCCCTTCAAACCTTCCTCCTCAGGCTGGCCTCCACGGTCGATGTCCCGGTTGAAGTTACGATTGTAGATGAGGGAGAAGCAAGCCGGCTCATCCACGAGGCATTTCTCCTTAGAGTGGACGTTTCCGAGGGTTCCTACCCGGTCGTTATACTGCTCCTCTACAACGTCAGCAAGTTCTACCCAGACACAATCATCGTCGGCACCTCAGCAGGCGCCCCCCAGGAGCTCGTTGATGCCGTCCTCAAGCTGACAATCGGAAAGGTCAACCTTCTCGAAACGGAGAAGGTCAGGAGCTCAATTGTTGACGGAGGGCTCTTCATACAGCTAAGAACCAACCTGCCCAGCAAGTCCGACAAAGAACTGGTTTTAGTCTAAAGGCATTACCTTCTTAACCACCCCCTCGAACCCTCCCCGGTGGTTCCCATGCTCCATCACGTAAGGCTGATTTACGCCACCAAGAGCAGAAAGCTCGTCGGCAAGAAAATCATTCTAGCAATTCCTGGTAGCATAGCGGCGGTTGAATGCGTGAAGCTCGCAAGGGAGCTCATAAGACATGGAGCGGAAGTTCACGCGGTCATGAGCGAGAACGCCCAAAAGATAATTCACCCCTACGCCATGGAGTTCGCCACAGGTAATCCTGTCGTGACTGAAATAACAGGCTTCATTGAGCACGTTGAACTCGCCGGGGAACACGAGAACAAGGCCGACCTGATTCTCGTCTGCCCAGCGACGGCCAACACCATCGGAAAGATAGCCAATGGGATAGACGATACCCCCGTTACGACCGTCGTAACTACCGCCTTCGCCCACACGCCTGTAATGATAGCCCCAGCAATGCACTCAACGATGTACGAGCACCCGATAGTGCTTGAGAACATCGAGAAGCTCAAAAAGCTCGGCGTTGAATTCATAGGGCCCCGCTTCGAGGAGGGCAAGGCTAAGGTGGCTTCAATAGACGAGATAGTCTACCGCGTCATCAAAAAGCTCCATCCCAAGACACTTGAGGGTAAGCGCGTTTTGGTTACAGCAGGCGCGACAAGGGAGTACATAGACCCCATCCGCTACATAACCAACGCGAGCAGTGGGAAGATGGGTGTTGCCATAGCGGAGGAAGCGGATTTTCGCGGTGCTGAGGTGACGCTCATCAGAACGAGGGGAAGCGTTCCAAGTTTTGTCGAGAACCAGATTGAAGTAGAGACAGTAGAGGAAATGCTGGAAGCAATAGAGAACGAGCTGAAGGCCAAAAAATACGACGTCGTCGTCTTGGCCGCGGCCGTCAGCGACTTCAGGGTCAAGAACAGGGCGGAGACAAAGATAAAGAGCGGAAAAACTCTAACGCTTGAGCTTGAACCGACGCCAAAGATAATAGACCGCGTTAAGGAGCTCCAGCCCGATGTGTTTCTGGTTGGCTTCAAGGCAGAGACGGGTAAGGAGAAGCTCGTTGAAGAGGCAAGGAAACAGATTGCCCGCGCCGGAAGCGATTTGGTTGTCGCAAACACGCTCAGGGCATTTGGAAGCGAAGAAAACGAGGTTCTGCTCGTGTCTAGGGAAGGTGTTAAGAGACTGCCAAAGATGAACAAGAGGGAGCTGGCCGAAAGGCTCTGGGACGAAATAGAGAGGATAGCCTTTTAAGGTCTCTTCCCAACTTTATCCTCCAAGGTTGTGCTAAATGGTGGGTTTTAACGAACCGTTGCCATACGTAGGAGTAACACTCTTTCAGCTTGTCTCAGCTTTGATAATCCTCATGGCACAGTTTCAAGGGTTCTTTTGGGAGCTTTCAAGAGGAGCCTCGGACGGACGAAGTTTCGTGGCCCTCGGTGCCGTTGGCATCTCAGTGTTGCCAATAATTCTCAATAAACCTCCAGCTCCGCGCGTGGGCGAAGACAGAGAAATTCGAACTTCGGGGGACTTTTATTGTCTTTATCAACTCGTGCCCGGTTTAATCTTTCGTTTTTTTAATCAAATGGTTCATATTCCCGCTCTTCTATCCACATAGTGGTTACTATGAAGAAAACTAGGTCTCGTCGGCGGAACGAGCCCGGAATCAACGCTTTACTACTACAAGAAATACCTCGAAATAAGCAGGGAAAATTCGAGCCCTACGTTTATCCCGAGCTGAGAATCTACTCCATAAACTTCAAGGAGTTCATACACAACCCGAACGGCTGGGAGGTGAGGAAGGAGATACACATTAACGCGGCAAAGGCCCCTGAACGGGCTGGGACCGAGGTTATAGCGTTAACTGCAAACATCCTCACATCGTCTTTCCCGACGTGAAAAAGGCCGTGAATGTCCCGATGGTGGGTATAATAGATGCACTCATCGAGAAGATGAAAGGAAGGGGCGTTAGGAAGGTTCTCCTTCTCGGAACAAAAACAACGATGACGGCGGACTTCTACAAGAACGCACTCAGAAAAGCAGGATTTGATGTCGTTACGCCGGGCGAGGACAAGATGGACGAGCTCGACATCGAGGAGGAACTGATGTCCGAGAACTTCAGGAGCGAGGCCTGGTGCTCAACCTAATCAACAAATACATAGAGGAAGGAGTTGAGGGCGTTATCCTTGGCTGTACGGAGTTGCCACTGGTTGTCAAGCCGGGCGATGTTAATGCCCAAGTCGTTGACACCGTTGAGATTCACATGAGGAAGCTCATAGAGGTTGCGAGTGAGTTTTAGGTTCTCTTCTTTTCCCACACCGCAAAGCCCTCGACTACCAGAACGTCCAGTCCGGCTTTTCTGAACGTCCTTAGGGCATCTTCTGGCGAGCAGACTATTGGTTCGCCGTGCATGTTGAAGCTCGTGTTCAGCACCGCCCCAATCCCTGTCTTTTTATGGAACTCCTTAATTATGCGATAATACACGGGGTTGACGTCCTCCCTTACCGCCTGGGGCCGGGTCGTGCCGTCAACGTGCACAACTGCAGGTGCTTCCTTTCTAAAGTCCTCGCTCGCGACGTAGCTCATAGTCATGAACTCGTTGGGAGTCCCGTTTAAGTCTTCGAGGTATTCTCCTGCTTTCTCCCATAGGAGAGAGGGCGCGAAGGGCTGGAAGACGTCTCTCTTCAGGGCAACGTTGAGCCTTTCCTTGACGCCCTCATCTCCCGGGTCGGCTAAAATCGAGCGGTTTCCTAAGGCTCTGGGTCCGAATTCCATAGCTCCCTGGAAGAGGCCAACAAGTTTCCCTTCCACCAAGACGTCTGCAACAAACGACGGAACGTCGCTCACCTCCTCGTATTTGAGGCCATTCTCCTCGAGAAAGTCCTCCACTTCCCCCCTACTGTAAGCCGGCCCGAGGTAGACGTGCTCAAGCTTGAATGGTCTCCACCTACCCTCAAGCCTCTCCATCTGGGCCTTCACAAAAACCGCCGCCCCAAAAGCCAAGCCAGCGTCGTCCATAGCCGGAAAGACCCAGAGGTTGTCGTCGCCGACGATTTTTCTAAGAACTGCGTTCGCCTTGACGTTCTGGGCGACTCCCCCTGCGTACGCCACCGGAACTCCTTTGTCCTCGAGTTTCAGACCGAGCTCTTCAATCAGCTTTTCAAGGTGAGCCTGAGTACTGGCCGCTATTTCTATCGCCTTTCTCTGGAGCTTCCCATTCAGGTTTCCGCGCTTCATCTCATCGGCTATTCTCTTTGCGCTCTCAAGGGGATAGCCAAAGAACTCGGCAAGTTTTTTAGTAGCTTCGACGCCGATAACCTTAAGGTGGTTGTCAAAGCTCAGTCCATTCAGCTCGATTATCGCGCTTAAGTCGTATGTAGGCCTTCCGTATGCGGCCAAACTCATAACCTTGCCCTCGTGTCGCATTGGCCTGAAGCCGAGCAGTTCTGTAACAGAGGCATAGAAATCGCCGAGAGAATCAAGGTAAGTGCTCTGGGCAATCCTAACCATCTCACCGTCTCTCGCTATGTAAATCGAGGAACTCAGTCCATCTCCCGCCGCGTCTATGCTAACCGCCAGTGCCTCGCGCCAGCCTGATGTATAGTAAGCTGACGCGGAATGAGCGAGGTGGTGCTCGACGAATAAGACCTTCCTCTTGAAGTCCCCACCAAAGATTGCCCCCAGGTTTTCCTCAAGCTCAAGGAGGCGCTTCTGTCTCCTGAAAATCCCCGCAACGGCTATAACATCGACGTCCTCAGGACTGGCGCTGGCCATCTCAAGAACCTTTTTTATGCTCAGCCTCGGAAAACCGCGGTATTTCTTGATTCTGTTCAAGCGCTCCTCGTTAACGGCAAAAATTCTCTCTCCGTCTATCAGAACCGCTCCAGCGTCGTGGCCGTCGTGGACTCCGAGTATCATGTTACCTCTCCCCACCGTGATTTACTTCCGGGTAATTTACTTTGGAAATAGAGGGAAAAAAGAGTTCAGTAGGTTCTCGCGAACCTCGCTATGAACTTCGCCTCCCTGCCACAGACCGGGCACTTCTTCCCCTCGGGAGCCCTAGCGGTCTCAAGTGGGTAGGGAACACCGAGCATCTTTGCATCGAGCTCTTCTTCCATTTTAAGGCCACACTCCTCCTCGCCACACCACGGAATCTCGACTATTCCGCGCCTGTCCTCAAAGACCTCTTTAGCTTCTTCTATCATATCAACGCGCTTGATGTGGCCCTCAAGGAATTTCTTTGCCCTGTTGTAGAGGTTCTCGTGAATCTCATCTAGGGTCTTCCTGACGTCTTCAACAATATTGTCGCGCTCGACGGTGAACTTCTCCATTGTGTCGCGCCTCGCTATAACTGCCTTCCTCCCTTCAACGTCCCTCGGGCCGACCTCGATTCTAAGGGGAACTCCCTTCAGCTCCCAGTCGTAGTACTTCCTGCCCGGTCTTATATCACGCTCGTCAACGTGAACCCTGAAGCCGGCTTTTCTAAGCTCCTCGGCAATTTCCCTCGCGTACGCGAAGACATCAACGTTGGCATCTTTCTTCGGGATGGGCACGATTACGACCTGAATAGGGGCAATTGTAGGTGGGAGAACCATCCCGTTGTCGTCGCCGTGGACAGCTATAACCGCCGCTAAAAGCCTCTCACTCATTCCGAAAGTCGTCTGGTGGACGTACTCATGCTCTCCGCTTTCAGTCTCGTATTTTATGTCGTAGGCCTTGGCGAAGTTTTGTTTATAGTTGTGCATCGTACCTATCTGAAGGGTTCTGCCGTCGGGCATCATTATCTCCGCCCCGAGGGAGTAGTAGGCACCGGGGAACTTGTCCCACTCCGGGCGTTTGGAGATGATGTAGGGCAGGGCGAGGAACCTAGCGAGCCGGTCGAATATCTCGAGGTCCTCCTTAATCTGCCTCTCCGCGTCTTCAAAGTCAGCGTGAGCGGTGTGGGCCTCGAAAAAGCGGCTGATTTCCCTGACCCTGATGAGGGGCCTGGTGTGTTTGGTCTCGTAGCGGTAGACGTTCACTATCTGATAGACCTTGAAGGGCAGGTCAGCGTGGGAGCGAATCCAGAGGGAGAACATGGAGTACATAGCGGTCTCGCTCGTGGGACGAAGGATGAGCCTCACATCCAAGGGGTCCAAACCTGCATGTGTGACCCAATAGACTTCGTCTTCAAATCCCTTTATGTGCTCGGCCTCCTTCTGGAACTCCGTTTCGGGGATTAGAGCCGGGAAGAGAACCTCATCGTGGCCTGTTCTCTCCATTTCGGCCCTTATGAATGCCTCTATATTGCGCATAATCTTAAGACCGTAGGGGAGCCAGACGTTCATACCCTTGACAGGATACCGCTTGTCGATTATTCCAGCCGTCTCAAGGAGTTCGTTATACCACTCGCTGAACTCGTTGCTCCACTTTTCGCGCTTTACCTTCCCCATGAGCACCACCTAAAGAGAGAACAGGAAGGAGTTTTTAAGCTTTCTTGGACTGTTATCAAATCTTAAGACTCCGGAAATCTTATTAGGGTCGTTTCGATAGAAGTCTCAAGGTGATGTTATGAGACCAAGGGTTGCCGTTCTTTTCAAGATGAAGAGCAAACCGCTTGAGGAGCTCAAGAAATACGCTGACGTTGATGTTGTCCTCTACCCGAGCGTCGATGAGCTCAAAGAGATGATAGGAAAATACGACGGACTAATCGTTTCCCCACTGAACCCCGTTCCCGGGGAGGTTATAGAAAAGGCCGAGAGGCTCAAGGTCATAAGTTGTCACTCAGCCGGCTACGACCACGTTGACGTGAAGAAAGCAACGGAGAGGGGAATTTACGTTACCAAGGTTTCTGGATGGCTCAGCGAAGCGGTAGCTGAGTTCGCGGTCGGCTTAACGATAGCCCTCCTGAGGAAGATAGCCTACGCGGATAAGTTCATTCGCTCCGGGAAGTGGGACTCCCACAAAACCGTCTGGAGCGGTTTCAAGGAGATAGAGACGGTCTACGGCAAAAAGGTAGGAATCCTTGGCATGGGTGCGATAGGGAAGGCCATCGCGAAGAGAATGAAGGCGATGGGAACGGAGATACTTTACTGGTCGCGTTCGAGGAAGCATGATATTGAGAGAGAAGTCGGAGCCGTTTACATGCCACTGGATGACGTCTTAAGGGAGAGCGATATCATTATTTTAGCACTGCCGGCTACACCAGAAACTTACCACGTAATCAACGAGGAGAGGCTGAAGCTCCTCGAAGGCAAATACCTCGTGAACATTGGTAGGGGAACCCTCGTCGATGAGAACGCCGTCACCAAGGCCATCGAGGAGGGCAAACTCAAGGGCTACGCCACCGATGTCTTCGAGAAAGAGCCCGTTCAGGAGCACGAGCTTTTCGAATACGAGTGGGAGACCGTTCTAACTCCCCACTACGCAGGCCTCTCAAAGGAGGCCATGGAGGATATGGGCTTTCAGGCGGTAAAGAACCTCCTCTCAGTTCTCCGGGGAGAGGTTCCCGATACTCTGGTCAACAGGGAAGTCCTCAAAATCCGCCCACCGGAAGAGATCAAGATGCTTTAAGGTGATTACCATGGACTGGAAGGAAAAACTCAAGGAACTCCTCGAGCCTTACGGCGAGGTTTTTGAAGAAAGCGGTGGTCTGGTATTCGAGTTCGGCGACGACGAGGGCGAGTTCACCGACAGGCTCGCCTTCGTAGTTGAGAACCCCGGGGAGTGGCCACTCGTCGAGGTTTCAGTTAAGGCGATAGCCGATTTAACCGACCACGACGTTCCGGGGCGGAACATCTTCGCCTTTGGAGTCGTTCCGGAGTTCAATGGGGAGATAATCGAGCTCAGAATTCTCAACGGAGAGCCCGGCAAAGGTCCGGTCGTGGGCAAGACTCCTGAAAGAGTAGTTGAGATAGCCGAAAGGAACGGAATAAACTACCAGCGGAGCGAGGAGAAGGGACTCGGCCTTCCGAAAGGCTTCAAGGGGATAGATAGTGAAGCCCTGATAAAGCTGATTGAAGCAGTAGCCTTCGAATGGTGATTCAATGCTGAGATACTTTGGCTACCTCGCCATTGGCCTCTTCATCGGAATCCTCGCGGCGCTCTTCGGTCTGGGGGGAGGCTTTCTGATAGTGCCAACCCTGAACTTCCTCGGCGTTGAGATGCATCATGCAGTCGGAACCTCCAGCGCGGCCGTTGTCTTCACTTCTCTCAGCTCGGCCATAGCGTACCACAGGCAGAGGAGGATACACTACAATGCTGGCCTTCTGCTGGCTTCAACGGCCATCCCCGGAGCATACATTGGTGCTTGGCTCACGAGTTTTATAAGTGCCTCTCAGCTGAAGGTGATTTTTGGCCTTACATTAATTCTCGTTGCGGTGAGAATATACCGCAAGAAGACGGCAGAACCGGGCGAGGTTAAACTCAAAGACGTTAAGGTGAACTACAGGCTTATTCCGGTGGGGGGCTTTTTCGCTGGAATAGCGAGTGGGCTACTCGGAATAGGTGGGGGTATAATCAACGTGCCTCTCCTTACGTACCTTGGACTGCCCATTCACTACGCGGTGGCCACGTCAAGCTTTGCAATAGTATTCACGGCCACCGCTGGAGCGTTAAAGCACTACGCGATGGGCAATGTGGAAGTTCAGTGGCTCGTTCTCCTTGTTCCCGGGTTGATAATCGGCGCACAGCTTGGGGCGAAAATAGCGAAGAGAATGAGGGCATCTTCCCTAAAAAAGGCCTTCGCCGTTGTTATGGCCCTTTTAGCCCTGAGGATGATTCTCAAGGGCCTTGGCTTTGCCATTCTTTAGCTCTTTTCTTCTGGCTTTTAGGCAGAGCTCACTGAGAACCAGTGAGATAGCTAGTGAAATAACCCACGCCGTTAAAAGGGGTCTATTGTAGGTCCGATAAAGCCCCCTTAACCCGCTAACAAAGGGATAGGGAATCATCATGGGGGAGTAGCATTAAGCCAGAAAAAGTCCCATAAAACTGCCGATTAGGAACATCACGGCATTGGAACTTCCGTATCCTATATGCTCCCCATAAAACCCTCAGCCCAGTAGCCGAGGAAGAGTGTGAGCGTTGCCAAAACTCCCACCCCAATGGGGTGAACCTGGTCCAGCTTCCCCTTTTCACTGAATTAGGCCATAAAGGGTTACAAGAACGAGAAACACCCCTGAACAGCTCAGCCACACTGAAAGGTCTTTGTAAAAGCGTAGGGAGCGTCCCAGTGTGCAAAGGCTACAGCTCCCGGCTGTGTAAGTGTAAACCCTAGACTGAAGATGAACCAGTAGGATATGGCCTTTGCTTCCATGAATCTGGTTTCTTATTCAGTAAAAGGCTTTCGTCAGTTTTATAAAAACGGGGAGAAACTATCTACCATGAATAACTACGCCCTTTACTTTGCCGTTGGGGTCACGGTTGGAATAGTCTCTGCCCTCTTCGGTCTCGGCGGAGGCTTCGTGTTAGTTCCGGTTTTAAACATTGTGGGCGTGGGGATTCATCGGGCCGTTGGAACCTCAAGTGCGGCGGTCGTGTTCACGGCACTGAGCTCCACTATAGCTTACTCAAGAAGGGGGCTTATACACTACAAAACAGGCGTTCTGCTCTCGATTCCTGCCATAGTTGGGGCATACCTGGGCGCAGTCATGACGACGTACGTTACCCCGAGAGAGCTGAAGGTCATTTTCGGCGTAACGCTCCTCTTCGTAGCTTACCGGACTTACCGAAAGGAAACCGTTGAACTGAATGAGACCAGGCCCAGTGAGATTAAAATAGACTACAGGCTTGTTCCAATTGGCGGATTCTTCTCAGGGATAGCGAGTGGCCTCCTTGGAGTTGGGGGAGGAATCATAAACGTTCCGTTCCTTGTCTGGCTTGGAATGCCGATGCACTATGCGGTGGCCACGTCAAGCTTTGCGATAGTGTTCACTTCAACGAGCAGTGCACTCAAGCACTATTACCTCGGCAACGTGGACATTCACTGGCTTCTCCTCCTCGTGCCGGGACTGATTGTGGGGGCACAGATAGGTGCGAGACTCGCCGAAAGGATTAAGGCAAGGAACCTAAAGACTGCCTTTGCTGTGGTCATGCTTTTGCTGGCAATCAGAATGATAATCAGCGGGTTGAGGTGATTCCATGGAGGAACTCATCGGGAAAGTTCGGGAGAAGTTTGGTTTCGAAGTTGAAAACATGGCCGATGCCTGGAAGCTCGTTGACTGGCTAGAGGAAAGGGGGTGGGTGGTTTATATTATAACTGCCAGAGACAGGAAGCAGGTCGATGCTTGGCATCCCAACTATGGAACCCTTTTCGCCCAGTTTGGTGAGACTCCAAACTTTGGGAGCATTTTGGAGGGTATTCTGACCGTCGCACTCCTTGCAAAGGAGCTTGAGGAGAAAGGAACGATTTGAAACGCGCGTTTCACCACGACCCTAAAATAGTCCTGGGGAGTAGTGGGTGGCGGTGATGGCCGTGAAGCAGTGGGCCGTGGTAGTATTGGTGGCCCTGCTCTTCGGAAGCATCGTGCCCTTTGCCCTCGCGAGCGGTTCGAGTTCGACCACAGACGAGATTCCGCAGGAGAAGGCCGTAGCCGAGAAGCTCATAAACAACCTCAAAAAGCTGGCCGAGGTCGTAGAGACCGGGGTTCCTGAGAACATGACGGACTCGACATATTACCAGCTGGCAGAGGAGCACTACAGTAAAGCCCTCAGCGAGTTCAAAGAGGGTAACTACAATGCCTCGATGATTGATGCGCTCATGGCAATGCACTACTACAAGCTCGTCCTCTCCGAGATGGATGTCAAGACTCCTGCGATTGGTCCAAACATCCATCTCAGGGCTCAGGTGGAGAGAGCGAGGGCTTACCTCCGCTACGCAGGTAGGCTTATCTCCGTTGCGGAGGAGCGGGGTCTAAACGTTACCAGCGCAAGCAGGCTCTACAACGAAACCCTCGATGCGTTCAAGCTTGTGATGGAGGACATTCGCTCTGGGAACCTGACGAAGGCCAGGGAGGACTACAAGGTTGCTCTCGAAAAGAAGGCCCGGCTCGACGAGGCCCTTAGGGAGCTTAGAACCGAGATGCTCCACCAGAACTCTGAGAAAATCGTGGAGCGCTTCCTTGAGAGGGGCAAACGGGCAATTGAGCTCGCCAACAGAACCCTGAGTGAAAACCCGAACCCCAAGCTGAACCAGACGTACAGCGCGTTCCTTGAGCTCTACACCCGTGTCAGGGCCCTCGCAGACGAGGGCAGGTGGGACGAGGCACTCAACTTAATAATCGAGAAGAGGAACGTTATCAGGAACTTCCAGAGAGTCTTGGGGAGGGAAAAAGTTAAGGTGAGAGGCCACTCCTGGTGGAGCAACAACGTTGAAGCGCTCAGGGAACTCCACGGGAAGCTTATCCAAGACGGCAGGGAGTTAATGAAACTCAAGCGAGAAGGTGTGGATGTTTCGAAGGCGGAGGTTCAACTAAAAGCGGCCATGAACGAGTACAAACTTGGAATTCGTCTGCTTCGCACAGGACACCCAGAGAAGGCCAAAGAACACTTTGATAGTGTGCTTACCCTCCTCAAAGAGGTGGAGGCCTTCATAAAGGCTCACTCCTAACCCTTTCATTTTGGAGGTGGAGGAATGAAACGGCTCCAATGCATGGCAGTGGTTTTCATCGTGTTCCTCTTTGCTTCCCCCGTTCTCGCCCAAGAGACGGTTAAACTAATCGTTTACGAGGACGGTTACGTTAAAGTGGAGCTCTCGATTATACCCGATAATCGCACGGTTCCAATCATAGTTTCTATTCCGGAGCACGCCCAGGACGTTATTGTTGAAGACTCAGAGGGAAACCCCATTGATTTCCAGACAATTAACGGAACGCTGTTAATATATCCCGGAAGCACGGAGCTCGTCAGGGTTTCCTACTATACACCCGACTTAACTTCGAAGAATGGAATCGTCTGGACGCTGAACTTTTCCTCCGGGGTTCCATTTGAGGTTGTCCTCCCAGAAAATTCCATGATTGTTGATTTAAGTGACATCCCACTCAGGATAAGTGGAACGTCCATAACTATGCCCCCCGGAAATCAGAGCGTCTCCTACATCATCGAGAACCCTCCCCAGGTTCAAAACAGACAAGAAAGTCCACTTAAACTTGTATTGGGCCTTGGAGGGGTCGTTCTTGGAGCTGGAGGAATCATCACCTGGTGGAGGGGTAAAAACCGGTCCGACAACGGAGGCACTTTTGAGGGCTCCCGTTTCCTCAGAGAGGTTCTCAAAAGCGACGGGCTAAAGGAGGAAGAAAAGCTCGCGCTGAAATACCTGGTTGAACACGGAGGCAGGGCGAGTCAGGCGGAAATACGAGACGCGCTGGGGATTCCAAAAACGACCGCCTGGAGGATGTTCAAACGCCTCGAAGAGAAGGGACTCGTGAAAATCATCAGGGGAAGGAAAGAGAACTGGGTTGAGTTAAGGGGTTAGGGAAAACGTTATATTATCTTCTCTCAACACCAAAGTAAGTAGAAATTGAAAGAAACTTGGAGAAACGTTTCGAGAGTTTTGTTCCACCGCTTCCCTAATGTATATGTGAAGTTGTAAAATACAACGGTGATAAGCTGTGAGAGAGATTTCACTCGTGATTGCAGGTATGCTCCTCCTTTCGTTAATACCCCACTCCGATGGGGTTAGTCCCGGGAGTATTTCAGCGTCTACCAAGGCCAGAGGCCTGCTTTTAACACTTGACAGGCTGGCAAACTACACCAAAGAGATAGGGTGCAATTCCACCGATGCCGATGCGGTTAGGATGAAGGCCTGGGAGCTCTACAAGGCGGGAAGCTACAACGAAAGCATAAAGGAAACCCTAAAGGCCATGGAGCTTTACTACTCTGCGCTGGCCAAATGCCAACAGCCTCAGCAAAAAGAATACACTGGGAGCCTGCTTTCAAACGCCAGAGTCGAGCTTTCAATAGCTCAGAGTGCCCTCGAATACGCAAAAAGACTAATCGAGTCAGGAGACATTACAGGAGAAAATCTGAAGGAGCTCGAGCTGGCTTACAACCAGACGCTTTTTGCTTACAACGCGGTAAGGACTGCCCTTGGAGAGAACGACACAGAGGATTTAGCCCATAGAATTGCCCTCCTCCATACCTCCCGTGAAAAATTGGAAAATGTCCTGAATAACGTCGTCCAGAATACCGTGAGAACAAAGGCAGAGTTCTTCGGTGAGATACAACTTCGAAGACTCGACCGATTAATAGAAAAAACGAACTCCACAGAACTCCTCCTCCTAAGGGCAGAGTTGGACCGAGCTCTAAAAAGTGGAAATTCCGATGAAATCCTGAAGCTTTTGAAAGAAGTTCCAAGGGTATTAAGAGAAATGGAAAGGAAAGGAAAGCTCAGAGAAATCACCCACACAATTCCCGGACATCCCTCGTTCCCGGGAAGCTCCATAGAAAGTTCCTCGAACACAACATCCAAAAAACCTCCTGAAAAAGAGCCGGGAGAAAAGAGATAACCCGGGAGGGAGATTCGTGAAAAAATTTCCTGTGGTGATACTCCTACTCATCACTCTACCCTTGGTAATGGCACAGAACATTGAGAAGGTTGCGGTTAGTGTGTACCCTGACGGATATGTTAAGGTAACCGAGGTTATTGTCCCGCCGAATTATTCGGTGGTCGTAAACGTGCCACTTTTAAGTTCAAACGTTACAGGGCTGTCTGTCTTTGACCAGAATGATAAGCCCCTCCTCTTTGAGAAGAACGGGAGTGCATTAACCGTCTATCTCCTCAACTCAACTACACAGTTCAACGTAACCTACTTCACGGCATCGCTCACGACGAAGACTGGCGAAATCTGGAATTTAAGCTACAACTTTCCCTATCCCGTAACTGTAAAGCTCCCACCTGGGGCGATAGTGGTCGCTCTGAGTGCCGTCCCGCTGACGATAACTTCTGACTCCATAACTATGCCCCCCGGAAATCAGAGCGTCTCCTACATACTCCCACCTCCTACTACAACCCCAGAAAAGACCTCAACTTCATCTACATCCCAGTTGCCAAGCCCCTCTCAGACCAAGACTACCCCAAGTACTCAAACGAATAGCACAACGGCACCGACTTTGACCTCGACTCCCCAAACTCCTTCCAAAACCCCCGTTACCATCTCGAACACTTCACAGCCCGCAAGTGGGAAAAACTATGCCCCCCTCTTTGGAGTCCTGGCAGTTGTAGGGATTTCCGTTGGCGCTTTCCTGTTCAAGAAAAGGAGTAAAAGCCAGAAAACAAACCTTCCAGTATCAAGGGAGGAGTTGCTTGCAAAGCTTGAGAACCTTGGACTTACAGACGATGAAATAAACGCACTTCTCTACGTCTACGACCACGGTGGAAAGGCGAGACAGGCGGACGTTAGGAGGGCTCTGGGGATTCCAAAAACGACCGCCTGGAGGATGTTCAAACGCCTCGAAGAGAAGGGACTCGTGAGGGTCTATAAAAGGGGAAAGGAGAACTGGGTTGAGCTAATCTTTACCTGATTCTTGCCCCCAGCTTAACCTCCTTGTCGGGCATTAGCAGGGCAACGTTTTTCCCATCGTCAGCCGCGAGGAGCATTCCCTGGCTTTCCACACCGCGGAGCTTCTTCGGCTCGAGATTTGCTATTATAACAACCGTCTTGTTGAGGAGCTCCTCCGGCTTATAGTACTTCTTCAATCCGGCAACCAGGGTTCTTACCTCGTCTCCGATGTCAACCTTGACCACGTAGAGCCTGTCGGCGTTCGGGTGGTCCTTGACCTCGATTATTTTTCCAACGCGAAGGTCGAGCTTCGCGAAGTCATCAAAGCTTACATAGCCCATTTTCTTCGCCTCCTTTTCCTTATTTTTCTTTCCTGATTCCTCGATTTCCTCACCGTAAATGCTCTTAAGTATTGCCCTCGCCTCCTCTTCGTTCTTGAAGCGCTCGTATGCGACCGTCACCACATCATCGCGCCTGTAGTACTTCTCGAGGAGCAGTTTGGCGCTCTCGGGGTTGCCACGGGCTATGTAGTTCAGGATGAAGTAGATTATCTCGTCGTCGGTTACCTTTCTGAACATTGGAAAGGCTTTCCTGACACGATGGCCAGCTGGAACCTCTGTGAATTCCCATTTCCTCCTTTCCTCAAGGTTGAGGAGGTGCCATATCTTCTCGCTCGCATCGGGCAGGAACGGTTCAATGAGGATTCCAAGGGCCTTGACTATCTGAAGGGAGACGTTAACCGTTGTGGCCGTTCTCTCGCGGTCTGTCTTGGCGGTCTTCCACGGCCTCTGGTGGTCGAAGTAGCGGTTTCCGAAAATGGCCAGCTCCATGACCCTCTTTAGAGCGTCCTTGAAGCGATAGCTCATTATGAGCTCTCCGGCTTCCTTGAAGGCCTTCTCGATTTCCTCAAAGGCCTGCTTATCCAGCTCGTTCAGCTCACCCCTCTCGGGAACGACGCCGTCGAAATACCTGTTCACGAACGTCATAGCCCTGTGCACGAAGTTCCCGAGGTTGTTCACGAGTTCCTCATTAATTTTTATCTTGAAGTCCTCAAAGGAGAAGTCACTGTCCCTCGTTTCGGGCATTATGGCAGTTAGGTAGTAGCGGAGGTAATCAGCTGGCCACACATTGAGAAACTCATGAACCCATATAGCCCAGTTCCTGCTCGTTGAGAACTTCTTGCCTTCCAGGTTGAGGTATTCGTTCGCTGGAATGTCGTAGGGAAGGAGCCACTCCGCCTCAACTTCCCCGTCTCTATATTTGCCGTAGGCCATCAGGAAGGCCGGCCAGAATATCGCGTGGAAGGGTATGTTGTCCTTGCCGATGAAATGTACAACCTTCGTCTCACCATCTAGGTTAAGCCAGAACTTCTTCCATTCATCGTCTTTTCCGGCCCTCTTAAGGGCCTCGATTGTTATGGAGATGTAACCTATAGGCGCTTCAAACCAGACGTAAAGGACCTTCCCCTTGACGTCCTCATCATCAAGCGGAACGGGAATCCCCCAGTCCAAGTCCCTGGTTATTGCCCTCTCCTCAAGCCCCTCGTTAATCCATCCAAGGACTGTGTTCTTGACGTTGGGCTTCCAGTGCTGGCCCTCGACCCACTTCCTCAACCTCTCCTCGAAGTCCTTCATTTTGATGTAATAGTGGGCCGAGTCCTTGAAGGTTATCGGGTTTCCGCAGATGTTACAGCGTGGATTTATGAGGATTTCGGGCGTTAAGGGCCTTCCACAGACCTCACACTGGTCGCCACGCTGGTTTTCGGCACCACAGTAGGGGCAGGTTCCGATGACATACCTATCGGGCAAAAACATCTTGTCATGCTCACAGTAGGCCTGTTTGGTCACCTTCTTTATGAGGTGGCCGTTTTCAAGTGCCTTTAAAAAGAACTCCTGGCTAAGCCTGTAGTGGACTGGTAGTTCAGTCCTTCCAAAGAAATCAAAGCTTATCTTTGCCCTTTCAAATGTCGTCTTGATGTGCTCGTGGAACTCGTCAACGATTTCCCTTGGACTTCTCCCCTCTTTCAGCGCTCGGAACGTTATTGGGGTTCCGTGCTCATCAGTTCCACATATGTACAGCACTTCCTCGCCCTTCAGCCTGAGATAGCGCACGAAGATGTCCGCTGGGAGGTAAGCTCCAGCAAGGTGCCCCGCGTGAATCGGTCCGTTTGCGTAGGGAAGAGCGGAAGTAACCATGTAGCGCACCATTTCAACCACCGAATGCCGTTGTTCCCTGCGCTTATAAGGCCTGCGGGTTTTAAACATTACGGTGAGTTATTAAGTTGGAGAGAAAATATGCATGGTTTGATATAAAACTTATGGGGATGCCACCACGCTAGAGGGCCCCAGTGAAACGGGACAACAAAAAAGTTAAACTCCAAAAAACTTGGAGATGGGCTTGAATGCATTTTGGGTGGTGTAAAATTTATAACTTTCTGGTAGAATAAAACGAAAATTTTTTAAAATATTAGAATAGCCCACAAAACAACCCAATGTTTTGAAATCCTGTGGAAAACTATCCTTTTCCGCAAGCCGGTTTATAATCAGGGAGAACTCGGTTTAAAGCTTGTTCCTGCTTCTGGAAGTCTTTTGTATGGTTTTGTGCATTGAATATGCGGGCTTTGGATTGGCTGTTATTGTTCGAGTTCGGGGCTTTTGGTGGGAGTCTTAAAGCCACTTTGGGGAAAGGATTATAAGAAAGAATTGAAACATAGCATCCTTTATCGAGCTTGGGGAAGTGAAATCAAGTCGCAATAAGACTTCAGGAAAATTAAAACGGTGTTGCCCCTGTTTCCTTTGGGTCACGAGCCGGAAAAAGTAAGGAAGCGAAAGACTCAGAAGAGCCACTGGTTTTCGATGCACTCGTCACACGGCGGTTTTTCACCGGCTATTGCCTTGAACTTCTTGTAGATACACTCCGGAAGGCCAAGCGGACAGCGGTCTGGGTACTGTCCCGGCCTGACCTTCGTCGGGTCGAGCTTAATCTTGATGTAGGCCTCGTATTCCTCAATCTTCTTCCAAGGCAGAACCTTTGCACCGTATATCACGAGTCCGTCGTAGATTTTGGCGTAGTCACCTATAACGGCGTTCTCCTTTATAATGACATCTCTGCCGACCACAACTCCCTCGCCGAGTATCGTGTCCTTTAACTCGGCCCTCTCCCTGATTATGTCGCTCCCGATGAGGACTGAGCGCTTGATGTAGGCCCTGTCTTCTACTACCGTGTTTGGCCCTATGTAAGAGTAGGCCTTTATCTTAACGCCCCGGCCAATCTTAACACCCTTGTCAATGTAAACCGGCCCTTGGATTTCCACGTCTTCAGGAACTTCAGCGCTCTCAGCTATGTGGAAGTAGCCGTTCTCCCTAGCCATTTCGTCAAGTGCTATTTGGTGGGCGTAGAAGAAGTCCTCGGGAGTTCCTAGGTCAACCCAGTACGTTCCCTTTGGCATTCTGTATGCAAAGACCTCACCGCGCTCGACGAACTTTGGAAGAATCTCGCGCTCGAAGTAGACCTCCTTGCCCTTCGGAATCTCCCCTAGAACCTTTTTGTTCACCATGTATATTCCAGCATCGACGAGGTTACTTTTCGGCCTCTTAGGCTTCTCCTCAAAGTGGAGAACCTTTCCGTTCTCCTCGACTTCGATAACTCCAAAACGCTCTGGGTCGTAGACCTTTGTTACTGCAACGGTTATCAATCCTTCATTCTCCTCGTGAGCCTTTATTAGCTCCCTGTAGCCAAAGTTTGTGAAGACATCTCCGTAGATAACGAGAAAGTCATCGCTGACATAGTCCTCGACGTTCTTAAGTGCTCCTCCCGTCTCGAGGGGCATGGGGTCGTTGACGAACCTGATGTCCTTTGGATAGTCGGACATCTTTTCGTCTATGAACTCTCTTATCTCACCCCTCATATAGTGAACGGAGAGAATGACCTCGTCTATCTCTGGGACTTTTTCTAGGGCCTCTAGGATGTACTGGAGGTTGGGCTTTCCGAGGACTGGAATCATAGGCTTTGGCCTCGTTGATGAGAGTGGCCTTAACCTTGTCCCAAATCCTCCCGCTAGAATTACTGCTTTCATGGTACTCACCGTTTAAGCCTACTACGGGGGTTCTTATATATTTTACGGCCATAAAATATATTACTGAAAGTGAAACGTTTAACCGCCGGTGACTACCCGAACTAATGGCGTACTTAATATCCGGAATTCCCTGTCTTAGCCAGCAAAAGTCCCATCTTCGCGTTGTTATAAAAAGAACTCGACCCCTCCTGCTTCATGAATCTGTCTGGGAAAGGAATGAAAAGAAGCATTCATGATTGCTCATTTCTGTCCAGCCCAAACTTTGGTTTTAATACTTTGACCTCTGGGACGATGCACTTACCGTGGCAGATTTTCTTTAGAGGGCAGGCCTCACAGGACGGCCCCTTCTCGACTTCCTCTATGTATCCAAGGGCCTTCAGGAGTTCTAGTATGCCCTCGACTTCTTCCTTCGTCGTCCCCAGTTCCCTTGCAATCTCCTCGGGAAAGCGCTTACCCTCGCCGATAAGTCTTAGGACTTCCTCTATCTTTCCCATCTTCACAACCTCAGTGCACTTCCAAGGTGCCAGAGGAGAATTCCAATGAGCGATGCAACGGCTATCATGTAGATAGTCACCGCGAGCGCCCACTTCCAGTTGCTCTCGGCCCTTATCGTTGCTATAGTCGATATGCACGGTATGTAAAGTGTCGTGACAACTGCCAGAACGAAGCCCTGTAGTGGGCTCATTGAATTCATCATAGCCTTTCTGAGTGCTTCCCCGCTCAAACCGCCATAAAGTATGCTGTATGTTGAGATAACGTTTTCTTTGGCGATTATTCCGAAGATTAGGCTCACACCCGCCTTCCAGTCGAGGCCCATGAGATGCAGATATGGGGCGACCAGATGGCCGAGTCTCTCGGCGTAGCTTTTTCCGGTTCCGATGGAGAACGGGTAGTTGCTGAGGTACCAAATTGCTATGGAACCGGCTAGTATAATAGTTCCTGCCTTCTGGACGAACTCCTTGCTCCTCTCCCAGGAGTGGAGGAGCAAACTCTTCCAGCTCGGGAGGAGGAACTCGGGGAGCTCAATCACGAAGGGACTCTCCTCGCCAGAAACAAACCGGCTTACAAGCTTCGCCGAGAGCAGGGCAACAGCGAAGGCCAGGACGTAAATGGCGACGGCAACGAGAGCATTTCCCCCAAAGAAAGTTCCAACAAGGAAGCTGATGACACTCAAACGCGCGGAACAGGGGATGAATGGGTTGACGAACATCGCGACCAGTCTGTCCTTCTCGTTGTCGAGGGTTCTTGAGGCCATCACCGCCGGAACGTTACATCCGAGGCCGAGGATTAGGGGTATTATCGCTTTCCCTGGCAGACCGAACTTCCTGAGGATTCCCTCCATGAGCACGGCGACCCTCGCCATATAGCCCAAATCCTCGAGGAACGAGAGCGCGAGGAAAAGGAAGAACACCAGTGGGAAAAAGCTCAAGACAGAACCGACGCCACCTATAACTCCATCAACGATTAACCCCCTGAGTGCTTTGTTGGCGATATGAGGTGTAATCCACTCGCCAAATTTGGTAAAGGCCTCGTTAAGAATTCCCTGCAGAGGCATTCCAAAGGCGAAGACGAACTTGAAGACCAGGTAGAAGACGAAGGCCATCGCGATGAAGCCGTAGACGGGATGCACAAGGATTCTGTCGAGCTGGTCTGTAAGGGTTTCCTGCGGTTTGCCATAGCTCATGAACTCGTGGGTCAGGCCGTCTATGAACTCGTACTTCTGGCCGGCTATAATCAGGTCCATGGCCCTTCCGTAGCGTTCCTCAGCTTCGCTGATATGGGTCATTATCTCCTTCAGCTTATCCTCGCCGAGGTGTCTTAAAACGAGCTTCATAACATCATCGTCGCGCTGGAGGAGCTTAATAGCCAGCCAGCGGAGTGGGTACCTTGAGGCGAGCTTCGTGTTGGAAAGACACTTCGAGATGTGCTCTATTTCCCTCTCTACTTCCGGGTCGTAGCGGGGAAGAACGGGGTTGGTTTTTATCTTTCCCCTAGCCATCTCCCAGATTTTATCCTTGAGCTCCTCAATACCGGTTCCTTCCTTGGCGCTCAGCGGGACGACAGGAACACCCAGAGCCTTTGACATCTTTACTGGGTCTATCCGTATTCCCTTCTTCTCAGCAAGGTCGAGCTTGTTGAGGGCTATGATTACGTTCTTGAGCCCCATCTCAAAGATTTCCATCGTGAGGTAGAGGTTTCTCAGGAGTGAGGTGGCATCAACGACGTTGACCACAACGTCCGGGTTGCCGTTGAGGAGAAAGTTCCTTGCGACAAGCTCATCAACAGAGTGAGCTGTGAGAGAGTAAGTGCCGGGCAAATCAACGACCAGAAACCTCTCGCCCTTATGTTCAAAGACGCCCTCCTTCTTTTCAACTGTAACGCCTGGCCAGTTGCCCACGTGCTGTCTCATCCCCGTTAGGGCGTTGAATATGGTTGTTTTGCCGACGTTGGGGTTTCCGGCAAGGGCAACGACCTTCATTGCCATGTCCGTCACCTCAGAGCTTTCTTACAAAGACTCTTGTTGCCATTCCCTTCCCGAGGGCGAGCCTCGTCCCGCCAGCCTCAACTATGACCGGGCCCCTGGGATAGTTCTCAAGGACCCTGACGATGGCGCCGGGTGCCATGCCCATGGCATAGAGTTTGCTCCTGAAGTTTGGGCCACCTCGCAGGTCAACAACAATTCCCCTCTCGCCCGGACGGAGTGAGATTAAAGGCACAATCATGTTCATCACCGTTAGGTTTTCCTAATTCCATAGGGCATTCTCGAGGCCCTTAATAAATCTTTGGTGGGTCTAACAAAACTCAGAGGTTCGAAT
>NZ_WAKV01000076.1 GCF_015523185.1 Thermococcus sp. | reverse complement strand
ATTCTTTCGACTGGGAGGATTTTGGGGAAGTTGACGAGTACTTCGCCGACCCTCAGGAACTCAGGGAATTCCTTGGGGATCTGCCTGAAGACGAAGATTCTTTCGCCGAGGACCTGAGCGAAGAAATCTTCGACTCTCAAGGAGAAAATTCCTTCGACAGTGAGGAGGGAGACGCATGAGCGACGGCGACAGGCGGAACCTCATCACCACCAGCCACGAAATACGGAGGCTCAGGCGCAGGACGGTTTCGGCAATAATCAACCAGCTCCACGGCTTCGACGCTCACGAAGAATTCTCAGACCTCCTCGAGGAGGCCAAGGAAGAATACGGCCTCACAAGGCTCGGCCTCTTCGACGTTGACCTCATTCTTTGGGACTTCAAGGCCGGCCTGCCATCGGCCATCCTCGAGGTAAAGAGCAGGTACCAGCTCCAGGAGAGCGACGGCTACGCAATGTTTGACGAGCCTCAATACACATTCCTTGAGGACCTTAGCAACTTCATCGGTGTTCCCGCTTACTACATTGTGAAGACCAGGACAAAATGGCTCGTCTGGAAGGTTGAGAAAGGCCTCGCCATAAGGCGCGAGCTCTCGGATGGAAGAAAAGTGGTTCTCCTTCCACTGGAGAAGGCGAAACGCTACTCTCCGAGGGGAATGGTGAAGTTCATCCGCGAGCTGGTGGGAAGGTGAGGTTCATGAATCATCCCTCTTGCTTATCAGGCTTCAGCAGGCCGTTTATCACCATCGTGAGCGTGCTGAAGAGGTATCCCACAATCGTACCAAGGAGAAATGACACCCCCTCACTGCTCATAATCCGCTTGGTAGAGAGAAAAAATATCATTATCAAGACCACGGTAACAAGTGCAGTTACCCCCAGTGTAACCACCATCCAGTACCGGTACTTCATCCGCTCAAGGTCCTTCTCCTGCGGAAACATAGACTTCTTGTACTCCAAATACTTGTCCAACAGCCTCTCAACACCATCAAAGAAGACCTGGATCTGCCTAAGCTCGTACTCGGGGTTCGTCTTGGACTCCTCCTCCATCAGTTTGTCGATCTCCTCCAGGTCCTTCTTCAGCTCCTCGGCCTCCGACATCACACCACCAGCCGAGCTTTCGATTTTTGACAACTTAACCCTTTCGGAGGTGATAGCATGGACCCAATCTTCTTCCTGATCGGCTTCCTCTTTGGTATCTTCCTCGGCCTGCCGATCGGAATACTCCTCAGGGAGGCAGGGAGGGGGAAGAAGTGACGGAATGGCTTGTGGTGAGGTACAGGTTCAACGAGAACACTCTCCTTTGGGAATACGACAGCACAATGGTGTTCGGGAGCGACGAGCTGTTGTTGAAGTACCTGCGCGAGCAGTCCCATACCGCGAACAGGTACCGCCACGAGATCACCCGTCTGCTCAGATCTACACAGGTTGAGGACTCGTGAATCTTTCTTTTCTTCCCCGCGAGACGGAGGTGGTTGAGATGAGCGAGATTAACGTCCAGTTCGCTTTGGGAATAATCCACATGCTGAAGGAGAAGGGGAAGACCGAGGTAGAAGTGAAGACCCTGCCGAACTCACTCATCAATGTTGCTAAAGCACTCGGGTATGATGAAGACGACACAGTCCCCATCGCAGAGCTAGAGGAGTATATACACACATTGGGAACGGGAACGGAAAATTCCCAAGTTCCCAAGAGTTCCCAAAATGGGTTGGGAACTCTAACATCCGAAATTCCCACGTTCCCAAACGCTGGGAATCATGAAAACTCGGATGAAAACGCTGGAAAAGAAAACATTTCATTGCTTCTTAAGGCAATCAGAGAAACTATAGACACGATAGACAGGCCGTATAAGGTCGTTCCATTCTACGTCCTTCTGACTCATGATGAGTTATCAGCACAGGAACTGAAAGAGCTGACACTCCAGTGGTCGGAGAAACTGCTCGGCCAGCAACTCTCTCACAGTTCACTAAAGAAAGCAATGGTCGCGGTGAACAACTCTTCTATGGTCTATAAGAGGAAGGATTCGATTACTGGAGTCAGGTACTACCGCTTGATGGAGAAGACGAAGGAGCTGATTTGGAACAAATACTTAGTTCTGGCTAAGGAGCGTGAGGTCCTCCAAAAACAGGAGGAGCTTAGGGAGGCTGATAAGGAGAGGCTGGTTGAGGCTGTCATTGATTTCTACTCGAACGTTTACAAGCAGAAGGTCATTGACTTGGCTACGTTTACACACAAGGATTATCTCCTGATTGACTGGCAGGAACTGCGTTCTTACAACCCTGAGCTGGCGGAGGTCGTTGTGGATGACCCCGAGATGGCGGTGGAGGTTTTTGAGACTGCGCTGAGGGTTTTCCGTAGGGATTATCTCATGCTTGAGCCGGGGGATTATGGTGTTCGCTTCACGAATGTTGGTGAGGCTGTTCGGGTGAAGGACCTCCGTGATAGGGAGCTGGGGAAGATGGTTACTGTCAGGGCTATGGTCTCGGGGGTCACGAGCAGGAAGAAGTTGTTCTATGAGAAGATGGTTTTCGTGTGCAGGGATTGCGGGCATGAGATGGTTCGTGTGCAGGACCCTGTGGCGAAGGTGGAGTGGCCGGCGAAGTGTGAGGCGTGTGGTTCGAGGAATTTGTTCGTGGACCCGCGGAAGAGTGTGGTTAAGGACATCATCTTCTTCTCGCTTCAGGACATGGTTGAGGACCTTGGGAATAAGGAGCAACCGTCGAAGGTCTCGGCCTACATGCTTCGGCCTGATGTTTCTCTTTCGCCGGGTGACCGTGTCCTGGTCACGGGGGTGTTGAGGGATACGGTGCATAAGAACAGGAGGCAGAATAATGATATGGTTCTGGAGGTCCTGCATGTGGAGTTCCTTGATGCTGAACCTGTTGAGCTGTCGGAGGAGGACATTGCCGAGGTCAGGAAGCTGAGGGAGAGGTACGGGGATGGTCTTCCTGATGCGGTGGCTCGGTCTCTGGCTCCGCAGATTTTTGCGGATAAGGACCTTTTGCTGGAGCTGTGGTTTTTCAAGAAGGCTGTGGTTTACGCGATTGCGAGTCCGAAGGAGTTGGGTCCCGGTGATGAGAGGCTGTGGATTAACGTCTTGGCGGTTGGCGATAAGGGGACGGGGAAGAGCAGGATTATCAGGGATATTCAGAACATCACGGTGGCGGTTTATGGGGATGGAGCTAATTTGAGTGGTGCTGGCCTTATTGGCATGCCTGAGCGGGAGGAACTCACGGGTGAGTGGGTCTTCCGCGGTGGCCTGATGGTTCGCGCCAATGGCTTTGTCCTTGCGCTCGATGAGTTCGAGAAGGCGAAGGCTGAGGATTATGCTAGGATGCACAGTGGCATGAGTTATGGCTTGGTGCCGTTTTCTAAGGCCTCAATCTCGACAACGCTCAAGACTATGGAGAGCGTTGTTGCTGTGGCGAACCCGATTGGTGGTTACTTCAATGACTACAAGGGGGTGTTTGAGCAGATTACTTTACCTTCTTCGCTCTTGGATAGGTTTGATGTGATTTTTGTCCTGCGTCAGCCGAGGGATGAGCGGGTTATTGAGGCCATCTATGAGCACCAGGACAGGTTTGAGGCTGGTGAGGTTCAGAGGGAGATTCCGGAGGAGCTGTTGAGGAAGCTGTTTCTCTACGTTCGCGAGCTTAGGCCTGTGTTTACGGATGAGGCTCGGCAGGAGATTAAGCGGTTTGGTATGGCGGTGAACAGGGCGTTGGCGAATGCTGGGTTCAAGTATTCGATGAGACTTCGTGGGATTCTTAAGAGGCTGGCGTTGGCGAACGCTCTGCTGAGGCTTTCCGATAGGGTGGAGTTGAAGGATGTTTTAGCTGCTGAGGAGGTGTTCACGGCGGCCATTAGGTCGTGGGGTGATGGTGATGTGGACTGGTCAGTGTTTGGGGAGATTGAGGCGCAGGCGAGTAAAGAAGAGCTTGAGCTTTTGAGGAAGGTTGAGGAGGTTATGGAGAAGCTTCATAGGTATTATTCAAAGGTCCCTCTCGGCGAGGTGCTGGATTTCTTGGAGAGCCTTGGCGTCGAGAAGGAGAAGGCGAGGTATGCTGTTGAGCTGGCGCGTGAGAGGGGGTTGGTTGTTGAGCGTGAGGATGGGTTAATTCTTTCGTCGAAGGCGTGAGGTGGCTTTAGTTTATTCTTTCCATGTTTTGATTTTGAGGCCGAGGCTTTGGAGGGGTTTGAAGTGTTTTTCGTTTGCGGTCCAGAGGGTGTAGTTCCTTGCTATGGCCGTTGCTCCGATGAGGAGGTCGTTGTCCTCTATGGACCTCCTTACTTTTCTAAAGGCTTCCCAGTAAACGAGGGTTATGTGGTCGTCTATGGGTTCTATGTGGTATAACTCCTGAAGGAGTTTGAGGAATTGGACGGCTTCTTTTTGGGTTCTTGCTCCCCTAACGAATTCGAGGACGGTGATTATGGAGATGTTGAAGTAGTGCTTGTGAAGTTGTCGTTTTCTCGCGAGTTTTATGAGGACGCTCGTGTCGGCGAGGATTTTACTTTTTGGCCTTCTTGTCTTCGATGGCATCCCAATCAAACCTCTCCAGGAGCTTGTAGAGTTTCTCGGCGGTCTTTTTCCTTTGGAGGTATTCTTTGAGAGCCTCGGTTATCATGTCTTTTGGGACTTTCTCGGGGGTTTCTATGAGCAGGGTTACCTCTGTCGTGTTCTTTTTGCTGGTCATTTCGTCGTCACCTTTCTTACTTTCAGGCCTTTCGTTGAGTAGCCTGCGGCTTCGAGGTATTCTTTGAGGAAGGTCTTGAAGTCCCGGGTGAAGTCTTTGCTCCATTCGGAGGGGATTTTGACTTTGACCTTTACAGTCGTCATGTTTTCTCACCATATATGAGTGTGAGCTGGTGATAGATTAACTTTTCCGTTGTAGAAGGTGTGGAGAAATCTCCCGGTTTCTCCAGTTTTTTGCTACACTGCTTAAATGGTGGAGGGTGAAAATTGGTGATTGAGGGAGTTCTCTCGCGAGACTGGTTGAAGGGTGGTGAGACTGGTGGAGGATGCGAACGGGAGGAAGCTTTACGTGTGTTTGAGATGTGGGAACAAGTTCTGGAGCAAGGCCAAGAAGCCTCAGTGTTCTGTGTGCAAGTCTAAGAGAGTCGTTCCCTACGAGGAGTTTCTGAAGCTTCCTGAGGAGGAGCGCGAGAAGATTCTGGGGAAGCGTGAGGCGAAGAAGGAGAGCGAGGCAAAGGGTGAGGAAGGTGAGGCCGAAAAGAAGGCCGAGGAGACGGCCAAGGTGGTGAACCTCGAGGTTGAAGAGGGAAAACAGGAGGTGAAGCGCGAGGATAAACCGGTGAAATCTGGTGATTCACCCAAAACCACCCGGGTGAAGAAAGGTGAAAAGCCGGAGGAGAAGGTGAAGGGTGAAAAGGTGAAACGGTTCAAAATCCCCAAGCTGAGCTGGAAGGCCGGTGCCGTCCTGGTCGGCCTGGCGTTTGCTTACTACCTGTACAAGGTTGGCTGGTTCGATGAAATGTTCAGGCATTTGAAAAGGCTTGGTTCTGTGAAGGACCTTCCGGATGATGGGGAGAAACCGGTCGTGAGGAGTCCTGTTCTCGGGAAGATTGAGAGAAACCTCGGGAGGAGTTGAGGATGTTTGACAAGGCGAAGTTAGCCATGGCGATGGCGAACCCTGTTACGGCTGTGAAGGTGAAGAGGCTCAGCGAGTGGGTTGATTCCCTGCTGGAGGCTTTGAACGAGACGGATGTTGAGCCTCCTGAGAGCGGAGACTTTCAGGATGCCATCATGACTCTCCTCGGCAAGGCGAAGGTGAAGCACGTGGCGGAGAGGAATTCGCTGGTCATCGAGCTGGGGAAGGAGAGGAAGCTTAGGCTTATCGCGAGCTTTAGGGTGGTTGGCGATGAGTGAGGAGGTTGTAACTCAGGAGGTCGTCCTGGACGAGAAGGACATTACTTCCCTGGTCGAGGACGTGGATAAGGACCTCGAGGAGGTCGAGGAGCTACTCAATGAGGAGGAGGCCGAGGTCGAGGAGGTTGCCGAGCGTCCTGGCCTGATGAGCGAGGAGGAGTTTAACGCGAGGTTGGATGAGTTCGCCGAGAAGGACCACCAGCTTACGGTTTTAGCCAACTACTACGTGAGGACGCTGGAGAGGAAGGCGAAAGAAGCAGGGGTTGATGTGGACTTCTCCATCTGGTGGGAGATTGGAAGGCCGAGCCTTAACTCCGGTCTCTGGTACATGGAGAAGGTTGAGGGTCAGGTTCTGCAGGTAAGCGGGAAGTTCGGCCTGCTGGTCGGTGCTGGGTCCCTGCTGTTCCTGACGTGGATGTATAAGAGTGCGGTGAAGAAGGCCAAGGCTGGCGGGAAAGGCCAGGAGTCGAAGGTTTCCTCGTCTAGGACCTCGGCGAAGGAAGTTTCGAGCGAGACCAGGAAAGAAGAAAGGCCGGTGAAGACTGAGATGGAGGTTTTGCGTGAGAGCGCCAAACCGAAGGAGCCTGAGGAACCTGAGAGTGAGCTTCTGGCGAAGATTCGGAAGAACCTCGGCTCTTAATCTCTTTTTCTGGAGGTGATACCTTGGCGATTCTGGACGTTGATATTCCGCCGTGGAGCATTGATTTAATCTACGGGAATACTGGGAGCGGGAAGAGTTACTTTGCGGGATGGCTGGTGGAGCAGGCGTGGGAACGGAACCGGAGGTTTATCGTTCTGGACACGAAGGTGAAGAATCACCTCGGCCTGGTGCAGTTGAAGGGTGTTAAGCTGCTCAAGATAATGGTGGGGAAGCGGTATAATTGGCGTAAGCTCCTCGACTTTGACCAGGTGCTGGTGGTTCCGACGAGGGGGACTATCAACAGGATTGGTGTGGAAGGCCTGGTCGAGCAGTACTACAAGCCTCTGCTGGACGAGATCTTCAGGAGGGACAGGGACAGGGTTATCGTGGTGGAGGAGGCGCATCGTTATAATCCTTCTTCGAGGAGGCCGGGGAAGGAGTTGGAACAGCTCTTCCGAGAAGGCCGTGACGGGAGGCTTTACACTGTGGCCATAACTCAGTCCATCGCGGACTTTCCGAAGTTGCTTTTTAGGCAGGCGCAGAGGCATTTTATTTTCCAGCACTACGTGCCGAATGACATTGTCTACCTGAACCGTATGGTTCCCGGGTTCTCGGAGTTGAATGATAGGTTGAGGGAGCATGATTTGATTGAGTTTATCCCGCCGAACAAGACGCGGATTATTAAGAGGGAGCTGGTGATCAGGCGGACGAGGCATTTTGGGTGATGCTTATGGCGAGAGTTTACCTTTTTGACGATCGGAATTCCCTTTTCCATGCGGTTCTCGGTTTTTTCAGTGCGTTCCTGTTGGGTTGGAGCCTGCTGGTCCTGGTAATCTTCACGGCCTATGAGGTTCGCGAGCCTGAGGACCCGACGGCCACGGTGGGGGATGTTGTGGAGTTCCTGCTCGGTTACATTTACGGCCTAGCCGTCCTGGTCTGGCTGGCGTTAGGGTTTTATACGGGATAAGACAAACCTACTCCGGGGTGGGGGAGATTTGGCCACTACAAAGAGAGAAGTGAGCGAGGTTGTCGTTACTGTTCCGCGAGACATGGATATTAAGGAGTTTCGAAAGTTGGTGAGACTGGCCGTTTTGAGGTACTTGCGGGAGAAAGGGGTCAGTGAGGAAGAATTAAAGAATATTCGGGTGAGAGTGGAGGTGGCTTCGGGTGAGAGTTAAGGTTAAGATTTATGGAGCTTCAATACCCGAGAAGGAGCTTAAAAGCGAGATTAAGCGTGTTCTTGAGGTTAGGAAAGTCGCGAGAGAGTTGTATGAGCTCCTTTCGGAGGAGGAGTTAAATGAAATCGAGAAGGAGTCAAAAAAGAGGGTCTCATTCAGGGACTTCGGGGATATTGATTGACACGAGCGTTCTAATTGACCTTTACAAGAAGAGAAAGTTGGAGGAATACGCAGGCTCAGGGATTTCAGTTATAACTCTCTTCGAGTTCACCAGGGGAATTAGGGGAGAGAAGAAGCGAGTGGCAGTTCTTAAGCGTCTGGAAAAGATTTTCAAGGTTGAAGGCCTTGATAATCTCACTCTTCTCATGGCTTCAAAGATGTACAGGAAATTGAAAGAGAAAGGGGAGCTTTTGGAAGATGCAGACCTTCTGATTGGTGCGACGGCAGTTGTTAAAGGTTACGTTGTGTGGACGAAGAACGTTAAGCACTTTAAGAGGCTTGAGAAGTTTGGTGTGAAACTAAAGACTTAGTTTTAGGTTAATGTTTTATATTTCGCCGTAGAGTTTAATTTGGGATGCACTATGGCGTCCGATGTAGAGAGGGTGATAAAGCTTTTTCAGAGGCGGGAGACGCAGGAGGCGTTTAGTGAGTGGATTGTCCAGCTCGCGAGGAAGATTCACGAGAGGCCAGAAGACATAGTGTGGTTTTTTGAGATGCATCAGCGTATGCGGGAAATAGAGAAAAAGGCTAAGAGGATAAGTGATGATGAGCTGGAGCGCTGGGAGCGAGAGATAGAAAAGGAGCTGGAGGATTCTGAACCTGTTAGGCAGAGCCTTGAAACGCTAATGAAGGTTGGAGAAAGGAGTTTTAGGAAGTTTAAACGCATTGAGGTGAAGCTGAGAGAGTTAGGGGTTGTCTAAGATGGCCGGTAAAATCAGGGTTGTTTTGGACACTTCTGTTTTGATTAGTGCGCTGAAGACTAAAAATCCCAGACGTTCTCCGGCGTGGCAGGTTTTAAAGGCATTGCGAAGAGGGGAGATTATTAATTTTATTTCAAAAGAAATCGCCGAAGAAATGCAGGCAAAGGTGCTTGGAATCAGTGGTGAGATTGGAAGGCCAAACGTTGCTGAGTACATTCTCACTCTTGTATTAAGCAAGAGCATCATGGTTCGTCCCCGGCGGAAGTTTTCCAATGACCCTGAGTTCCTCGGGAAGTTGAAGGACCCTAGCGATGCCAAGTTCTTTGACGTTGCTTATGCCAAGAAGGTGGATTACATCATCTCAGAAAACACGAAGCACATTGTCCAAATGAGGGATGAAGCAACTAAAACTTATCGTTTTGACGGGAGAAAGGTTAAAATTCTGAGAGCTAGAGAGTTTGTGAGAGAGGTCTTGAGGTGAGTGGGATGGGTGTTTACCTCGACCGCGAGGCGAGGGAGATTGTTGAGAGAGTTAGGAGCGAGCTGGTGAGGAAGCTCGGCGTGAGCGAGAAGGACGTTTCGGTGAGCATGGTTATCAAGCATCTGTATCATCAGGCCAGGAAAAACGCGAGTTAGGCCTTTTTCTCCAGTTTCTCCACTTTTCTTCAGTTTTTAGTTACATCGCTTAAATATCCTGGGAGCTTATTCTATGGCGAGGCCTTACGGCCTCAGCGAGAAAAAACTGCGAGGTGAGCGAGATGGACTGGAAGGAAATCTTTACGGGAGACTTTCTGGTAAACATGCTGAGTGTTCTGGCAGCACTCTTCGTCTGGGAGAAGTGGCTTAAGAAGATGCTGAAGGCCTGAACGCGCGGGAGCGAGTAACAGGGGGTGAAAAAAGTGTATAAGGTGAAGGAAACTCTGGATGACGTTCTCACCATGCAGGTGAAGAGCGTTGACATCCCGCGCAACGGGGTTATTGATAGCATTGCGCTTCTCGCGAACCTGACCCTCAGCAACTCGGACACGGCTAATGCCGCCACCGTTAGCATGGAGGACGTTCTTAAGGCCATCAATGAGATAAGGGTCGTTAGCAACGGTAATGTCGTCCACTACGCGCTGAGAGGTTCGGACATCGCTTACCTGAATGTTTATGACACTCACGGGAAGGCGCTTAACCTCGACGACACGGTTTCCGTTCCTGCGGGTGGGACGACTAACGTTCAGTTTCTCATAATGCTAGACGCTGGGAAGATTCATGCACTCATAAAGGACCAGCTTCAACTGAAAGTCGAGTGGAACACTAACGTGGCCGATAAAGTAACCCTCAGCGACGCGAGCATAAAGATAACTCTGGATAAAGAGGTTTATGAGAGCGGGGAAGAGTACGTTATGGCCTACGCGGGTCCTGAATATGGTGAGATTTTCATCGAGGAGCCGAAGGTTTACGCTATCGAGAAGAGCTTCAATGCGCTCGGAGAACTTACTGAGATATTTGAGCTTCCGGTCGGTTCAGTTCTTAAGCGCGCGCTTCTCGTCTTCTACGACGAGAACGGTAACCGTGCCGACATAGTTGACAAGTACGCGCTTGTCAGGACGAGGCCGGCGAGGATTGAGCTTTACAAGATTGACTACGCCACCAGCCGCGAGCTGGACAAGATTCAGTATAAGCTTTCGAGTGTTCCGACAGGAATGACGATGTTTGACTACGACCAGGAGGTTATACCTGGAGGCCTCGACCTTAGAGAGGAGGCCAGCGGAACGTTCAAGATTGCGCTTAAGACCAGTGCCGCGGGTAAGATTCGCTACATAAGCCACGAGATGAACCCGCAGGTTATCAGTCTCTGAGGTGGTGGGTATGGCGAGGAAGAAAAGAACCCACCGCAGGAGTCGCTGTTCCAGAAGGACTCGCAGAAAAAGGACTCGCAGGAGAAGGTGAACTTCTCTTTCTTTTTTAATCAGCTGGCTTGAATCAGAGGCTTAAATCAGTTCTCGGGGTGATTAAATTGGTCGTGACTCGAATTTATAAGCAGAGTGATTTAGAAGCCTTGAAGAAAAAAGAGGAGATTAAGAGAAAGCTTGGCGTTCCCGCAGACCCTAAACAGTGGAGTCATGAAGACCTTATGAAAGTTGACCGCTATTTTAGGAGCATTGGCTGGGACATGGCTATGTCCGGGTGTAATCCTGAGAGCTTCTTCTGGAAGAAGGATCCAGTGACAAACAAGGCGCTTTGTATGCTGTACAATGAGCTAATGATTGCAAGAGCAGGCGAGTCACTTCGCTCGGCAAGGAGGGATTTGGCGTATTTCGGGAGCATTTATCAGAAGCATTATGAAGAAGTCGAAAAAAGAGTTCAGAGCAGAGTATCCCACCTATCCGAGTACAACCAAATCATCAAAGTTAGAGTTGAAAAAAACACTGGGAAGAAGACATCAACCACGCCACCCACTCCTAAACCTGTCCTTGAAAAGCTTGAGCGGAATACTGGAATTAAGAGCGTTCCAAAGCCTGAACCAAAGCCGACCATTGTGGCGACGAGAGTTCCAACCAACGCTGAGCCTCACACCGTCCACGTTACCAGCGTCCGAGAGCAGAAACCGAAGAAGATTGACCTCAAGAAGGTCGGCCTCGCTATCGCGGCCTTGGCGGTTCTTTACTTCGTAAGGAGGCGGTGAGAATGAATGCTATTTCCAAGGACTATACGGGACTACTGGAGCTCCTGATGTATCTGGCAGGATTTCTCGCGATAATTTACGTGCTCTACAAACTCTTCGGTCTCTTCAAGGACCTAGGGGGTGACCTTGAGAAGAAGCTAAGCGAGGCAAAAGAGGACCTTCAAAATATGCTCAATGACCTCAACCCTTCTGATGCTCCAGAGAAGTTCAAGAAAACTGCTAAGGACATTGAAACGATAGTGGAAGGAACCCTGACCGGCAAGCAGAACACTCCAGAGTACAACAAGGCCATGACTGACCTCCACTACGGTGGAGCTCAGTGGGGTCCCGGAACCGGTGTGGACACCTCAAAAATCAAACAGGGGATTTTGAGAAAGCATGGCCAGGACATCATGCCGGGAGAGACTAAAGTCTTCCACGGCGGGACCTACACCGAGACGGTAGTGAACAACATGGTCAAATGTCAGTACGCTAGTGGAGAGGTCCTTACGAGGGAGGACTGTCTTGCGAGAAAGTATGGTTTCTCGACTTACGCGCAGTTCAACGCCTGGCTTGAGGGGGTTAAAGCGGCTTTGAAAGCAGAAGGTAAGGACCCGAGCCAGATGAGTCTCGACCAGATTGTCAAGTATGGTATGGAGCTCGAAAGGAAGAAAGAAGAATGGAAAAAGCAGAATCCCGACAAGGCAACGCCTGTTTTTGATGCCTACAATTCAGGACCTTCTTGGTTAAAGTCTTACCAGCTACCCCTCAAGAAATCTGAGGAGTTAATAAAGAAGGTTTATCCGAAGACTCCAGGAGGAATCAGCATCGAATACACTCCCGTAATTGGAGGTTCCTCAGCTGCAAGGGGATTATTACCAGTAGAGAATGGAGAGTATTTTGATATTAAAACTAGAAGAGTTTTGCCGATGCCTAAACCTATCTGGAATAGAGATATCTCTATTCAACCTATCTGGAAGAGAGATATCTTTGTGAGGTGATTACATATGGCTAGAGACCCCAAACTTGAGTTATTGCTACTAGAGGCAATAAAGAAAAAACTGAAAAAGAACGTTGTGAAAGTTCCACGCAGGTTTGATAGGGTAAAGTGTAAGTGGGAATACTTCGACCCCGATTCATTTGACTGGAGTTTAGACGTTACAAAGTTCCTTACAATAAACGTAGGTATGGACGTAGGCAAAGCGTATTTAATTGGTTGGTACAAAATACTTGATAAAAAGGTAGTCATCAGCAGGATACCAATTCATGGTTGGGTGAGATTTAACACTCAACCACCTTCTCTGCTTCCAGTTGTGATACTTGAAGCGTGGCAAAAAGGAGTTCACATTGAGACAGTTCACTTAACCTACCCAGGATACGAAGGATGGTATCTTGTGGCTATTCCCTGTAAGCTAATAAGATTCCAGGATGACATCCTTAGTTTATACGAAGCATGGGAAAAGAACCACTGTGGGAGAGCTAACAAAGAAATATCTCCTCCTCAAAAGCAACAGCATCAACTTAAAAGCCAGCCGAGTAAACCAGCAGAACATGAATCTATAGAAACCAATAAATCCATCGTCCTTAGAAGATATAATCCCACTCATATCATTCCCCACCCTCAGTTTATCTCACAACAGGGTTCAGTAATTGCTAATGGGATTTTACCTCAAGAAAACAAAACTCACGAAACAAACTTGAAAAAAGGTATCTTGGCAGTTTTGGGAATTGCAATCCTCTACTCACTTTTAAGGAAGTGAAAAACATGAAGCTAGATACAGAGGCCATCATTGATGCTTTCATTCTCTTCATTTTATGGATAGCCTTCATGATTTACCAGGAGAAGTTCAGGAGGAGGCTGAGGGTATGACTCCAGAGGACATCAACCTACTGTTCATGATAATAACCCCCATTGTCACGGCGGTCACCACGGCGTCAATAACTGCCAAGGCAAATGAGAGAGTCTTGAAAGATATCATCGCGCGCATTGACGACCTGGAAGAGCGTCTCTTCAACCATGAGAAGCGCCTGAGCCGGATTGAAGGGAGTCTCTCAAAGGAGGCGAGAGCATGAGCAGAAAGAACAGAAACATTTACCTCGGAAAGCGCGTTAAGGACACAGGAAAGAAGGGTCTTGACAACCTTAGGGAAGTCCGGGACATCTGCAAGGCCATTCTCGCGGATTTCAAACGGGGAAGAATTCCCTACAGTACTGCGATGAGGCGCTTAGTCTTCCTCAGAACAACTGTCATCAAGAGGAGCGAGAAGCTGGCCGGAAAGAAGAGGAAGGCGTACGCGATAGTGAGAGAGTATGAGAAGAGACTGAGGAGGATGAAGAAATGAATGGCGTGAACCTCATTGACTTCACCATGCCGACAGCCGTGCCTGCATCGGCCGGCGGAAAGGCTGGAATCACACTTCCGAAAAAGGAGCGGGAACAAACCGAGAAGGGGAAGAGGGAACAGACAAAGAAGGCCGACTGGTGGAAAGCACTCCTTCCCCTTCTCGGCATCGTCTTCGTGATTAAGCTCGCAACCTGGTTGGGGAGACGAAAGAGGTGATAGTATGAGCGAGATGAACGTGAATGCCTACTTCGAGCCGGCTGATAATGCCGTCGTCGAGCTGGCCGACGGCGAGAGGAGTCATGAAGTGGATTTTGGAACGCTGAGCTACATAACCGCAATAAGTGTCAGCCACGGAAACGACGATTACGTGATCGTCAAGGTAAGGAGGAAAGAAGACCCTAAACCGTTCTGGAGCGCGAAGTTCTACAAGGGACTGAACGGCCAAATCTTCATCCAGCCAATCCCAGCGAACCCGTTGAGAGAGGTTATCATCGAGGTCGAGCCTGGAGGCTCGTTGACTTCAATCAGCGACAGCGTCATCGTGAACGTGAGCTACATTCCGGGGAGGTGAGAGTATGCTGTTGATTAAAGGCGTTGGTGGTGGAGTAGTTCTTCCCAAAGTCGCTGAAATTGGGGGAATAAGTTCAGGAAGCATAATGGGTAAAGCAGTGATGTCTTACCCTCATACGCTCGCATTCAAAACAGATGGTAAAACTGTTCGGAGTTTCCCACATGCAGTCGCCTTTAGTGTTAATGGAAACGCCATTAGGAGTTTCCCGCATGTTAACACTTTTGGATTGGCTTTGGAGGTGAGCTAACATGGTCACGTATAATGTGATTACTGGGACGGCTAAGTTCAACGCTGAAAACAACTTAACTCAGCTTTCAGCCGGGGTGAAACTGAACATAGCGAGCATATGGAACGCAACACTTTATTACAAGATTACGATTGCCAATCAGGGGAGTCTTGGATGGACTTTTGATGATGGGACGACGGAAAAGAGCGGAACACTGAACGCTGGAGCTAACGTCTTAGAAACCCTCACTTTGGTAACCTCAAATATTCCAACTGAAACTACCAAAGACTCGCTACAGCTGAAGATAACTTATTATAAAAACTCTGATTTTACTGGACAGGTATCAGAGGATACAGTGAACGTCACGGCCTATGTGTTCATACAACAAAGCGATGGAACGTGGGGAAGTGCTGATTACCCGGAAGATGTCGTGCTTTTTGATAAGTTAGACAGGGATAAGACTACAATATCAAACTTGTGGGGTTTTGACTTTGATCTAGGAAGAGTGAACCTATCAACATCTCGTAGTGGCTATGTATATGTATCCTTAGACGAAGGCGTTCTACACCAAAACTCGATTGAATACTATAAGTCATCTACATGCAGTGGAAGCGGTAATATTTCAATGTACTTTAAGGACAAGTCTGATAACTCTAACATCACGGATAAGATCCTTTTAGTAGTAACCAAATCGTCTGGCGATGGTTCTCACAGATTCGAAGTGTGGGAGAACTCTCAACACTTACCCAATGCGGATTACACCCCACCCAGCAGTTGGAACAAAGCAATAATTAGTCTAAATTCGGCAGACTGGGTTAAGATATACATCTCCAATGGTGCATGTCATGCATCGTATTTATGGATTGATGCAGTTTACATTTTTAACAAGTTCTAAACCTCTTCTTTTTTCCTTGGGGAGGTGGTTCTCATGCTGGACGAACATGCCTTTCAGAGCTCTAAAATTCCAAGCTCTTCTTTCAGCTTGTCTACCATGTAATAATAGATCCTCACCGCATTCTTCACGTTCCAGCGGTAGTTCCTGCCACCAACGTTCTTCGGAGCGCGTCCCTGGAGGAACTCGATCAGGTGGAACGCATCGGCCGGCGGGTTTGGAACAGTCGTCATCACGTTATCGTTCATAAAGTTCTGCCAGAACTTCCTCAGCAAGGCAAGATCCTTCACCTTCTTGTAATCCCTGAAAAGCTTGTGTTTATCGGAGTTATCAGCCGTCAGCTTATACCCCGTGGTTCTAAACCACTCCAGCTCCGGAAGCAACTCCACCGGAAACATAGCCACGTATCCCCTCTTTGTCCCATGCTTCCTGGTCGGCAGTTTGACTCTTTCCATATCGTAAACCGCTATCTTCTCCCGCCACTCCTCTGGCAGGCCAAAGGCCTTGAAGGTTTCATCTACAACCCTCGGATCAAACTGGTTCAGCAGTTCTCTAACTTCATCGCCACGGAGACCGGTGAAGGCGAGAAGCTTGAGGTAGAGCCTGCGAGCTCTTAGAATCGTCTCGTTCTTACCCTTTAACTGCTTGAACATCTCCCTAATGTCCTCGGGGGTTATCACCTTGGCTGACTCGGCTCTCGCGTTGGTCTTGATGTTCGGGATGACAGCCTTGAAGTCAATGGCCTCGCTCTTTCTGATTCTTCCAGTATCAACCAAGAAGTTGATGTAACTCCGTATCGCGAGGTAGGCGTGGCGGTTGGGGTTGCCTCTCTTTGTCGGCGGGATTGACTCAACAATCCTCCTTAGCTCCTCGGGAGTGTTGGCCTTCTTTCCCCAGAGGTACTTGTCCAGCAGGGGGATGTATTTCTTGGCCATGCTCGGCGTGCGCCTCTTCACCCATTCTGCGTATTTCTGCCTGTCACGACCATAATGGATTTTGGCCGTTGAGTCTATCAAAGCCTTTCCTGTAAAAACGTTATCGGTGCTCGGCTCTTCTTTGTTGTCATCCTGACTGGAGAGGCCTTTATTGGGGGAAAGAAGAGTATCTTGAGTCCACCGCCTTTGACCAGGCTCGGCAACCCCCGCACCCTCGAAGGATTGGAGAGGATTTAATGTTTATAAACCTTGCTTCCTCAGCGCTCCATTCTCCTAACCCCTTCCTTTGTGCCGACCAGAACGAGGTCCGCTATGTCAGCGAAGATACCGTTCTCCACGACTCCTGGAATGTTGTTGAGCTCTATCTCAAGGTCGAGGGGGTCATCAATGCGGTGGAACCTCGCGTCAAGTATGAAGTTGCCGTTGTCCGTAACTACCGGCCCGTCCTTCTTCTCCGCCATTCTAAGCTCAGCAGTAGCATTAAAGACCTCTATCTCCTCCGCTATGGCCCTCCAGGCGGAAGGAATGACCTCAATTGGAACCGGCATTTTTTGCCCGAGCCACTCAACGAGCTTGCTCTCGTCAACAAGGACAACGAACATTCCCGCCCGGTATTCGATGATTTTCTCCATTGTCAGGGCACCACCGCGCCCCTTGATGAGGTTCATGTGGGGGTCAACTTCATCGGCACCGTCAACGGCTATGTCTATCGCGTCAACTTCGTCGAGGCCTACCACCGGGACACCGGATTCAAGGGCAAGAAGCCTTGCCTGATACGATGTGGGAACGCCGTAAACATCCTCAAGTTCCCCTTCCATTATGAGCTTTCCCAGGTATCTGATGAAGTATGCGGTAGTCGAACCAGTTCCGAGGCCAACGACCATCTCGTCCTCAATAAGCCTAAGGGCTTCCTTGGCGACTGCCTTTTTCATCTCCTCAACGTTCATGCAATCACCCCGAGAGAGTGGCATTGAATACACATTTTATCTTGGCGGTTCCGTTATGAACGAGCTTGTAGAGGAGGCTCTGGTTTGAGTAACAGACCGGCTGGAAGTTTATTGCCACCGAATAGCTGAGCATTGTGAAGTACAGCCAGAACAACAGCCAGCCCCAAAAGGCCTTTCTGAGTATCGCCCTTTCGTCTGGAACGTCTGGGGGAAGTTCTTTGATTAGTGCCATGACGAACTTGTCTATGATGAGGTAAAGCAGGAAACCGATTATCCATGCGCTTCTGTTGTAATACGCCAGCACTCCGCTGATTATGCCAGTGATAATGCCCCATAAATAAACCGCGAAAGAGAACTTGTACTCTATCTTCACGTTCTCCCACCTAAGAGGCTGTTGTGGAGGATATTTAAAACGTTATCGAAAAGAGAAAGGGCTCAGCAAGGCCCTCACTTGAGCCTTATGGCATCGAGGTTGTTAGGGGCGCGCGTTGATATGCCGAACTTCCTGTGGATGCTCGAGCTCAAATCAAGGCACTTGTGGGCCTCGCCGTGGACTGTGATAATTCTCTCAGGCCTCGGCCTGACCCTTGCGACGTAGCTTATGAGCTCCCTCCTGTCGGCGTGACCGGAGAAGCCGTCTATCGTGTGAACCTCCATGTTGACCTGGACCACTTCCGTCCTTCCGTCCTCGCCGATGAGCGGAATTTCCCTCAGGCCCCTCTGAACTTGCCTTCCGAGCGTTCCCTCCGCCTGATAGCTGACAAAGATTATGCTGTTCTTCGGGTCGGGGGCAAGCTGTTTGAAGTACTCAACGCTCGGCCCGCCGACGAGCATACCCGATGTTGCTATGATTATCGCGGGCTCGCCACTGTCTATGATGTCCTGCCTCTCCCTGCTGTTGGCCACGCTCTTGAATATTGGATTGAGAAACGGGTTGTAGCCCTCGTGGAATATCTGCTCGCGGAGGCTCTTGCTGAGGTATTCCGGATAGGCGGTGTGAATAGCGGTTGCCTCCCAAATCATTCCGTCGAGGTAAATCGGAACATCTATTCCCCCGACTCTAGCGTACTCCTCAAGAACCATCATTATCTCCTGAGCCCTTCCAACGGCCATCGCTGGAATGAGAACCTTTCCACCGCGTTTAATCGTCTCCCTTATGACCTCTATGAGCTTCTTCTCGGCCTCTTCACGGGGCATCTGGTAGTCGTTGCTCCCACCGTAGGTTGACTCCATGACGAGGGTCTCAAGCCTCGGGAACCTGCTCACAGCGGGCTCGAAGAGCCTAGTCGGGATGAACTTGAAGTCGCCGGTGATTGCTATGTTGTGCAGGCCGTTGCCTATGTGGAGGTGGACTATCGCCGAGCCAAGTATGTGGCCGGCGTTGTGGAGGGTCAGCCTTATGTCCGGGGCTATGTCCCTGACCTCGCCGTAGTCCAGGGTTATGGTGTGTTTTATGACCTCCTTGATGTCCCTTGGCCTGTACAGGGGCTCGACACCGTTCATGTGCTGAATTTCTATGAAGTCCTGCTGGAGGAGGGTCATTAGGTCCCTTGTCGGCGGGGTTGTGTAGATAGGCCCGTCGAAGAGTTTGTAGCGGAAGAGGTAGGGGAGCATTCCGCTGTGGTCAAGGTGGGCGTGGGTTATAATTATCGCATCAAGCAAACCCTCATCAAGAACGTAGCGGAATTCGGGAGCGTCGAAATGAGGAAACGCCCTAAGCGGGTCTTTCATCGCGGCTATGTTCACTCCAAAGTCAACCAAAACGTAGCTCTCGTCGGTCTGAACCAGAAGGGCACTCCTTCCGACCTCGCGGAAACCTCCAAGGCCGGTAATCCTAATCCACCGGCTCTTGTATTCAGACTTGCGGTAGATGTTCCTGCCGACATGCCTAAGGAACTTCCTCCTGTCCTTGCTCTCGTTCTGGAGAATCTGTCTTATAGAATAAATCGTCTGGCTTTGGAGCGGTGGGGTCCTGACGACCCTCGGCGCCCAGTGAACCTTCTGCGTGATTAACCGGAGGGTCTCACCGTTCTTGCCTATCACTAGTCCTGGCTTCTTGGCCTCTATCAGAACCTCGCCAACGGAGGGGTCGAAGCTGATATTGGTTATCTCGGCCTCCTCTGGAACGAGCTCTTTTATCATCTCCTCGGCCTTTTCTGGGGGAATCAAAATGTCCGGGTCCGGGCGAACGCTTATCCTCTTCTTGAGGACCTTCGCGAGGTTCCGTATGAGCTCGCCATCCTTCATTATAGCTTCGGGGTTCTTTGTGTAGATGACCAGCTCTGGCCCCTCGAACTCAACGTCCGTTATTCTGGCATTCGGCGGAACCATCTGGCTTATTACTTCTCGGATATCCTTGAGTATCTCGTCAACGTATGTCTCCCTCCGAATCAACGTCCTCACCTCAGAACAGCGCTTTTAGCTCCTCCTCAGTCCACTCGCGGTAGCCGTCCTTCGTCACGGTAACCAGCGTAACCCCACCTCCGGTGAAAACGTCCCTTCTGGTGGATGCCTTTATCGCCTTGAGGGCGAGCCTTATTCCATCTTCAAGTGAGAGGTCATCGCGGTAGTTCTCCTCGAGTATCGAGAAGGCGAACTCCATTCCGGAACCGGCGGCGGTGAACTTGTCCTCCGTGACGCCACCGGCCATGTCGATAGAGAAGAGCGCTGGCTTCTCGTCGTAACCGGCTATGAGAAACCAGCCGAAGTAGGGCATGAACCTGCTTCCGTGAAGTATGTTTGCCGTTAAAGTTGCTAAGGCTCTAACGCTCATCTCTCTACCGACCCTCGCACGGTAGAGCTTTGCCTCAGCGCGAAGGAGCCTTACGAGGCTGAGTATGTCACCGACGCTTCCAGCCCCTGCCAGGGCCAGGTGCTCGTCTATCTGGAAGACCTTTGTGACGCCCTCAGAAAGCACCATGTTGCCCAGCGACGCCCTCCTGTCGGCGGCTAAAACTACACCGTCCCTGCAAACTACACCGACGGTAGTGGTTCCCTTTAGGTTCTCAGTCAACTACAACACCCCTGGAGTTGGTTTTTAGAATAGAAGAACCTCTGAACCCCGCTTATAGAAAGAGTATTTAAAGGTTTCGCCCAACTCCCTCAGGTGGCTGCCATGGAGAAAGAGATAATACTACTAACCGGCCCACCTTTGAACGGGCGCGACGAGTACCTAAGTGAAGCCCTTGAAAGGGCCAGCGGGGAGAGCTACGTCTACTACCACGTCTTTGAATACCTCCGCGAGGTTGGAAAGGAGAGGGGGGTTAAGATAACTAGGAAAAACGTCCTCGACTTTGCGATAAGCCATCAGGACTTGATGAACGAAATCCGTGATGAAGCCTTCGAGAGGATAAGGAACGAGATAGACGGGAGCGACAAGGTGTTTCACCTCGTATCAACGCCAAGCCTCTTCCGCTGGGGTAGCGGAAGCGTTATAGGTTTCACCCTCAGTAATTTAAAGCTCCTGAAACCTAACAGGGTGATAATAGTCCTGGATGACGTACTCTCGGTAAGGAGGAGAATAATAAACGACCCAGAGTGGTTCGAGCGCTTCGGAAACAACCCGGATAATATAAAGCTCACCACCCTCGTCATGTGGCGTGAAGATGCCATAAACCACGTCAAAACGCTCGTCCACGAGCTCAAGAAGGAGGGCATAAACGTCCGCTACATCCTCCAGTTCGGCATAAGACATCCCTATGAGGTCTTCCTCGACCTGATATTCCGGGAAAAGGAAAAGCCACTCGTCTATCTCAGTTACCCGATGACGGGACACGAAGAAGAGTACTACCACCGCGTTAGGGACTTCTACAACAAACTGAGCGAGCACTTTACCGTTCTCGACCCCGGAGCTCTGGACGACTGGTGGGTTGTGGCAGAGTACGACAACCAGGTCATGAAAAACCCGAACGTAAAGAAAATCAGGATAAAGCACCTTCTCGACGGCAACGAAGTTGATGAACTTGAGAGGGAGGACATAGAGCAGGCCACCGAGATACTCAGGAGACAGCTCGTCGAGCGCGATTTCAATCTCGTTGATGTCAGCAGGGCGATAGCGGTCTACCACTACGCCGAAGGGGTTTCCGCTGGAGTTGTTAGCGAGATGGCAGAGGCATATAGAACGCTTGCGGCCATATACCTCTATTATCCCTTCAAGAGGAGGCCCAGTCCCTTCATGGAGTTCTACGGCATGCAGAATCCCTCAAGGAGGACGATGTTTCGGAACGAGGATGAGATGATACGGGCTATGGTCGAGGAAAAAGACTACTGGACAAAGGGCTGATTTTTTCTTTTATTCTCAAAAACCTGGGGAGAATTGAGAAGAAAAGGGGAGAAAAATCACTTCTTGACCCATCCGCGGTGCTTCATGGCCTCGTAGACCCTCTGGACAGCTACGACGTAAGCTGCATCCCTCATGTGGATGTTCTTCTCCTTATGGGTGTTGAAGACGTCCCAAAAGGCCTTGGTCATCTTGTCGTCGAGCCTCTTCCTGGTCTCTTCGACCGTCCAGTAGAAGCCGTTGATGTTCTGGACCCACTCGAAGTAGCTGACGGTGACACCACCGGCGTTACAGAGGAAGTCCGGAATCTGGAGGATGCCCTTCTCGTGGAGTATCTCATCGGCCTCCGGAGTAACGGGTCCGTTGGCAACCTCGGCGACAATCTTGGCCTTAACCTTGTCGGCGTTTTCCTTGGTTATAACGCCCTCAATGGCCGCGGGGGCGAGAATGTCAACCTCAAGCTCGAGGAGCTCCTCATTGGTTATGTTCTGAGTTCCGGGCATGTCCTTAACTGAGCCGTGCTCCTTCTTCCACTTGAGAACCTCGTCAGCCGGCGGGAGCCCGTCGGGGTTGTAGATACCGCCCTTGCTGTCACTTACGGCGACTACCTTCATGCCGAACTCCTCGCTCATTATCTTGTGGAGGTAGTAACCGGCGTTACCGTAGCCTTGTATGGCTATGGTCTTGCCCTTCAGCTCGTCCCAGCCGAGGGCCTTGGCGGCTTCTCTAATGGTGAAGGCGGCGCCTCTGGCAGTTGCGTCCATCCTAGCGATGATACCACCAACTCCGGGCGGCTTTCCAGTTATGACACCAAAGGCCGGGCCCTTGCGCCTCATTATGGTCTCATACTCGTCCATCATCCAGGCCATTATCTTGGGGTTGGTGTAAACGTCAGGGGCCGGAATGTCGGTCCACGGGCCGATGACGTCGTAAACGGCCCTTATATATGAGCGGGCGAGCCTCTCCTGTTCCCTCTCGCTGAGCTTCTTCGGGTCAACGATGATACCACCCTTACCGCCACCGTAGGGGAGGTCAACGACTGCAACCTTCCAGGTCATCCATGTTGCCAGGGCCTTAACGGTGCTGAGTGTCTCGGCCGGGTGCCAGCGAATGCCACCCTTTGTTGGCCCTCTCGCCCAGTTGTGCTGAACGCGGAAACCTGTGAAGACCTTAACAGAACCGTCGTCCATCTCAACGGGGACACTAACCTCAACAATCCTCATAGGCCTCTTGAGCCACTCAAGGGCCTCCTCACTTATGTCCATGAACTGGGCGGCCCTTTCAAGCTGCTTAACGGCCATCTCAAAGGGGTCAATCTCGACCATTTCTATCACCTCAGTTTCGGTAATCTGCGAGGTTACTTTAGGCGTTTGCATATATAAACCTTTCGGGAAAGAAGGAAGGAAAACGCCCTGTTTTCAACAAAAAGTTAGCATCTTAAATTTTCGGGGAAATAAAAAGCGCTCCCGAAATTTTTAGCCAAAAAGAGGGATGTACATCCAAGATTTTATGGACATTAGTGAACACTAAAATCCAATGATGGAAAACAATGAAAAACCCTCAGCGAGAAGTCGGTCATCACCCCGTCAGCTCACTCTCGTTCCAATCATCGGGCGCCTTGTGTTGAACAGAACAGTTTAAAACCCTTTCTTGAACTATACCTCATGTTTTATTTTGTCATATTAGCAGGTTGATTCTAAAGCTATTTGTCATTATGTAACAGATAAAAGCGCGGGAGGGGGAATTTATGAAAGAATGACAATCAGGGCGTTTCATAATATTTTACGGCAGAGTAAAACGTTTTTTGTAGAAAAAGAGATGCAAAAAGCTTTTTAAACGATGATAACCTTTATACATAGTGCCCCTCTTTGGAGGGGTACCCACCGATATAATTCACTCCTGAATGGAGGTGATTAAAAATGGAGCAACAGAGAGACCAATGGGCAACCAAGATTGGTTTAATTCTTGCTATGGCTGGAAACGCAGTCGGACTGGGTAACTTCGTCAGATTCCCAACGCAGGTTGCCCAGAACGGTGGCGGCGCATTCATGGTGCCGTACTTCCTAGCACTGTTCTTCCTAGGAATACCCATCATGTGGGTTGAATGGGTTGCCGGAAGGTACGGAGGTAAATACGGTCACGGAACACTCGGTCCCAGTTATTACCTCATGGCAAGGGAGAGCCTTAAGCCAAGGAGCGCCCTCATAATGGGAATAATCAGCGGTATGGTAGCTTTTGCCGGGGTTACACTGCTCAACAGCTACTACCTGCACCTTATAGGCTGGTCTGCCGCGTACACGTGGTTCAGCATTACCGGAGCATACTTCGGCAAGAACACAGGACAGTTTTTCACCAACTACCTCAACAACCACGCTGAAGTTTTCCTGTTCTGGGGTATCACAATAGTTACCATAGCCATAGCGGTTGGAAGAGGTGTCAGCAAGGGTATTGAGAAGTGGGTCAAGATAATGATGCCATTACTGTATGTCTTTGCCATCATAATGGTCGGATATGTCTTCGTTCTTGGTTCCCCGATTGACCCTAACTGGAGCACCCTCGACGGTTTTGCCTTCATCTGGACTCCAAACTGGGCTTACCTCAAGGAGCACTTCGCGGCGGTTATGCTCGCGGCATCGGGACAGATATTCTTCACGCTTTCCCTCGGTATGGGTATAATACAGAACTACGCAAGTTATCTCGGGCCAAACGATGACGTCGCCCTCTCAGGCATTGCAACGGTTTCGCTCAACGAGTTTGCAGAGGTTGTTCTCGGTGGTTCACTTGCAATACCCCTCGCAACCGCCTACGCTCCAAAGATAGTGCCACCTGATGTGCTTGCCCAGGGCAAGAGCGCCGCCCTATCATGGATAGGCCACAAGTTTGGCCTTGGCTTTGCTTACACCAGCCTGCCAAACGCATTCGTCAGCATGGGACAGATTGGAAGGTTCTTCGGCGCACTGTGGTTCCTGCTCCTGTGGTTCGCAGGATGGACGTCGGCAATAGCGATGTACAACTACCTCGTGGCCCTCTTTGAAGAGGACCTTGGAATCAAGAGGAACGTTGGGACGTGGTTAGTTCTGATAATGTACTTCATTCTTGGACTGCCGGTCATATACATTGGCCTTGACAAATATGTTACACCGCTTGACAACTGGATAAGCTTCCAGCTGACCCTGTTGGCACTCATTGACATCATAGTTGCAGTGTATCTGTTCAAGCCAGACAACTTCTGGGAGGAACTCCACAAGGGGGCTTATGTTAAGATACCAACGTTCTACAAGTGGATAACCCTCATCGTGGCACCAATATTCCTGCTTATCCCGTTGGTTGGAACGTTCAAGGGCTTCGTCAGCGGAGGAATACCTCCAACCGTCGGTGCAGTGATTATAATAATGTTCATCATTGGAGCTATCGAAACGTACTTTGCCATTAAGAAGAAGTACGGCGAGGAAATCAAGAGAAACGAGGTGCTGATAAAGGTCTGAGGTGGTAGAAATGGGGAGCTGGGTTATCTACATGCTCTTCGCATGGTTTGTAATTTTTGCAATGATGTTCTGGAGCATAGGAAGGCTCCTTGAAGCCGAGAAACAGGGGCAAGGGTCTTAAACCCCCTTCTTTTTTTAGTTTTGGAGGGATAGTGGTGAAAAGCCCGGGAATTCTTGAGGATACGGCAGAGGTTCTGGAAACGACGATACCAAGGGTAGAAAGGCTAACCGTCCTGAACGAGAAGGAAAAGAAAAAGGTCATCTCACTCCTCAAGGAAGCCACTGAAAACTTCAGACGGCTAGCTAAAAACGTTAAAAAAGACAATGTCGAACTGGCAGAGTTTTTCTTTAAAAAGGCCAAAGAGCTGAAAAATATGAGCACCGATAAGGGCATTGAAAGGGAAGGAAAGAAGAAATATCTTGAGAGAGCCAAAAAAATGAATCTATACTCCAAATCAGCAGTCTATGACTTCGACCCTGAAATGCTCAAGGCCTTGAAGAAGGCCTACAGGACATATATTTTCGGGATGACTGCGTTCTTCCTTCTTGTCGGGGTATACATGAGCCAGATAATGGCAGTGACGGCCCTTATTCTTGCGATTCCAATAATACTGTCCATGCTGTCCCTTCAGAGGAGGGGATACTTAGGCCTTCTGCTTGCGTACTCTGCGGCACCAATACCGATAATTCAGGGAGTAATGGGCCTGACCTACGGAATAAGGCAACTAACAACACCGGGGGCAATAGAAAAAATAGCCGGGACTATAAACAAAAGCCCCCAGTTCGTTGAGGGATGGCTGATATTCATGGTCGTCCTGAGTGCCGTTGAACTGTACCTGATACTATCCGGGCTTTACCTCCTCTACAAGCACCGCCACGCGTTCCTCTAAAGCTGTTCCACGAACCTTCTCAACCTTTTTATTGATATCCCTGTTCTTCTCGTGAGCTCCTCAAGGTCAGCATGAAGTAAATCCTCCGGTGTTTTTACACCGGCTTTGTTGAGCCTCGTGAGGGTTTTGGGACCTATGCCCTTAACGTCCATAAGGCGCTTTAACCTCGGCGCGCGTTTCTTTTCTTCTTTCAGCCTTCCGGCCGTTGAAACCCTTTCAACCCTTTTGACGAGCCTCGTGTCAAGCCTTCTTGCAAGGGGAATCTTTGGCTTTCTCCTCTTAACAAAAGCCAGCGGTGTGACGTAGAACCTCTCACCGGAACCCTTGAAAACACCTTCCCCAAGCTCAACCCCAGCCTCCACGAAGGTTTCCCCGGCTTCCTCCTCTTTCGCCTCCGGCGGAACCTCTGGTGGTTCAACGAACTCCTTCAGCTCCGGCGGGTTAGTGCTTATGTAGTGGACTACCAAGACGGGCCTGAATGGGTTGTCACGCTCCTCAAGTCCTTCGAGGAGGGAGACATCCATCTCGCCCGTCTTGAAGTATCTTACAATTTCGTTAGCCAGCCTGTGGAAGTCCCTGCTGTGGGCTAGTATTCTTCTCTTCGCGTACTCCCTGGCCTGCCCAGTGGTTATTAAAAATTCCCAGTCGCTTGCCTCAAGGATTAGAAGTTCTCTCGCCAACTGCCCTATGGCCCTGTCTCCAAGTCTGTCTTTTCCGTAAAAGCGACTCGCTATAGCTACCATTCTCTCCTCTGCCCTGTAGACTTCCTCCCAGGCCCATTCGGTTTCCTTGTTCCACCACGTTGAGTGGTCCGCGTTGGCACCCCAAGACCCCTCTGGGAGTTCAATCTCAAGTTTCTCGCCCGGGTAGTTGTCGAGGAAAGCCGACAGCGTCGTCGTCCTGATTCCACTTTCAGCCAGAAGCTCAAGAACGCGTCCGAGCCATTTAACCCCTTCATACCACCAGTGGCCGAAGAGTTCCGTATCGTAGGGCGAAACGACTATTCCCTTATCACCGGTTTTTTCCTCGAATTTCTTCAAGAGAGTTCCAACGAGCCGAACGAAGTGTCTTGCATGCTCTTCAACCCGTCCCATGGCTTTAGAGGGGTCGTAGAAGTCCTTATCACCGAGGTCAATATCTTTTCCAGTCACGCGCCAGTACTGATTTCCGCTCCTTTCGGCCTTCCTATGGAACTCCCTGTACCAGAAATCACCAGGATAGCCAAAATTGGCGCTCCAGACCTGATGACCAGTGTCCCTGTTCCTCCCGAAGACGGCAACCTTCGAACCCTTAACCCAGTACGGCCTCAGCGTCGCGAGAGAACCGGCGGGAACGGGCTCACCGTAGGAGCCACTAACCGGACCGCCGTCAACGAGATTGCTCTCAACGAAGAAGTATTTTATACCGAACTCCTCTAGGAACTTCTCGATACCCTTTCTCCTAACTTTCCTTCCACCCGGGAGTTCCCATTCCCCTTCGGGCCTGTAGGCGCACTCGGAAATCCACATTCCTCTAGGTTTTTTCCCAAAGTGCTTCTCGTAGGTCGCTATACCGTTCGCTATCTGGGCCCTTATTGCTTCCTCCCTGAGGAGAAGGGGCAAGTAAGCGTGCGTTGCCGGGGAGGTTATAATCTCAAGGTAGCCCTGCTCCTGCAACTCCCGGAACTTACCAACGATGTTACTGTTTATGGCCTTCCAGTAAGAGTAGACACGCTCAAAGTGGTTAAGGACAGCTTTGACTGGTTTTTCAGGGTATCTGCCCGATTCAAGGTCTTCTCGGGTTCTCTTGATTTTTCTGAGGAGGTATTTCTCGAACTCTGCCTTAATGTATTCGTCGGCGAGCTGTTCCATGAGAACCGGTGTTATGTTGACGACCAGCTGAAAGCGAACGCCGGAATCGCGGAGCCTTTCGAACTCCATCAGAAGGGGCAGATAACTCTCGCTCATCGCCTCGTAGAGCCACTCCTCCCCAAAGGGCCACTTCCCGTGCTTTCTAACGTATGGCAGATGAGTGTGAAGGACAAAGGTAACGTAGCCTCTCATAGTATCACCGGTGGTGTTTAAGTTTCATCGTATTTAACCTTATTCGGAACAGGCCTGTCATCATGTCCAGAGATGTGCAATAGAAAACGTTTTATCCAGAGGCTATAATTGAAGATGGTGATGACATGAGCATTACAAAAGGTACGGAGAGCGGGTTCGTAGCAGGTGCTCTGGCGGTTGTTCTCCTTGGGGCCGTTCTAGGAGTCCTGGTATCGCCAATAGGGGTCTTCACAAAGCTGGCATACACACTCTACGACATCGGACTCGTCGGAATTTCCTTCGGACTGCTGAGTGAGGCGATTGAAAGCGAAAAAAGCGACATTCTGAGGGCAGCATTCGCCATTGCCGGTGCGCTTGTTCTTCTCGCGCTGAGGCTTTAACCTTTTAACCTCCCCTTAGGATTCTTTTTGGGTGGGAGAATGAAGGAGGAAATGAGTTCAGTTGATATACGCTATGTCGTTAGGGAACTTCAATGGCTCGTCGGTTCTCGCATTGACAAGGTATACCACGATGGGGACGAGATAAGGATTAAGCTCCGCACGAAGGAGGGAAGGGCCGATTTAATACTTCAAGCCGGAAAGAGGTTTCACCTAACGAGCTACGTCAAGGAGGCCCCCAAACAGCCGTCGGGCTTCACGATGCTCCTCAGGAAGCACCTGGGTGGAGGCTTTATCGATGCAATAGAGCAACACCAGTTCGACAGGATTGTGAAAATCAGGGTTGGCGATTACATCCTCATTGGGGAGCTGTTCAGGAAGGGCAACATCGTCCTCGTTGACTCGCAGAACAGAATTGTCGCCGCCCTAAGATACGAGGAGTACAAGGACAGGGCCATAAAACCCAAAGCCGAGTACAGGTTTCCCCCAGCCCGAGAAAACCCCCTCGAAGTGAGCTTCGAGCGCTTTCTTGAACTTATGAGGGAAAACGAGAAGCTTGAGCTCGTTCGCGCTTTGGCGAGAAAGCTCAATATGGGTGGCCTCTACGCAGAGGAGATTTCGATAAGGGCAGGCTTCGAGAAGACGACTCCAGTTAGGGAGCTCAGAGACGAGGACCTGAGAAAGGTCTACGAGGCGATGATGAAGACCTTCAACGACGAGCCAAGGCCTAACATAGTTTTCAAGGACGGCAACATGCACGATGTAGTGCCTATAGAGCTGAGGGTCTATGATGGACTTGAGAAGAAGTACTTTAAAACCTTCAGCGAGGCCCTCGATGAATACTTCGGCAGGCTCACAATCGAGAAGGCCAAAATTGAGAGGACGAAGAAACTCGAAAGCAAGAAGAGGCAGTTGTTGGCCACGCTGAAAAAGCAGGAAGAGATGCTGAAGGGCTTTGAAAGGGCAATGAACGAGAACCAGGAGATAGGCGACCTCATCTACGCGAACTACGCCCTCATTGAGCGCCTTCTTGAGGAGTTTAGGAGAGCAACTGAAAAGCTCGGGTGGGAGGAGTTCAAAAAGAGAATCGAGGAGGGCAAGAAAGCCGGAAACAGGGTTGCCCAGAGGGTTAAAGGAATTGACGCAAAGGAGAAAGCAGTGACAATAGAGCTCGAGGGGAAGAAGGTAAAGCTCTACCTCAACAAAAGCCTCGGCGAGAACGCCGAACTCTACTACGAGAAGGCCAAGAAGTTCAGGCACAAGTACGAGGGAGCCTTGAAAGCCTACGAGGACACGAAGAGGAAGCTAAACGAAGTAGAAAAGCTAATCGAAGAGGAAATGAAGAAAGAACTCAACGTAAGGAAAATCGAGAGGAGAAGGAAGAAGTGGTTTGAGAAGTTCCGCTGGTTTATCTCAAGCGAAGGTTTTCTGGTTTTAGCGGGCAAAGACGCGAGCACAAACGAAACGCTGGTTAAAAAGCACATGACTGAGAACGACCTCTACTGCCACGCCGATGTGTACGGCGCTCCTCACGTCGTCATTAAGGAGGGCCAAAAAGCTGGAGAAAAGACGATATTCGAAGCCTGTCAGTTCGCAGTCTCGATGAGCAGAGCGTGGAGCCAGGGGCTTTACTCGGCCGATGCCTATTGGGCATATCCAGAGCAAGTGACGAAGCAGGCTCCCAGCGGAGAATACCTAGGCAAAGGAGCCTTTATGGTCTACGGAAAAAGGAACTGGCTGAGGGGGCTCCCTCTGAAGCTGGCAGTGGGGGTCATAAACTACGAGGGCGAGGACTACGTTGTCTGCGCGCCGGTTGAAGCCATCAAGGCCCACACGAAGCACTATATCATCATAAGGCCGGGGAGGCTCAAGAAAGGCGAGCTCGTAAAAAAGATATGGGCAATCCTTGAGAAGTGGGGTTATAAGGTCAAGGAAGAGGACCTGAACGCAGTCCTCCCCCCGGGAGGGGGAGAAATAGTAGAGGTAGTAGACTAGACCAGCTCCTTGCCCGTTCCAGTCATGACGAGCTTGCCGTGCTTCACTCCCTTGAGGCTCAAAAGCCTGTCCGCTATCTCCTTTATCCTGCTCGCCTTGCCCTTTACAAGGACGACTTCCAGACAGTTGTGTTCGTCCATGTGGACGTGAATGCTTGAAATTATCTCCTCAAGGTACTCGTGCTGTAAATCAAGGAGCTCTTTAACGACATCCGCCTCGTCATGGTTGTAGAGCATCGTTATCGTCCCCGCAACTTCTGAATCGCCAGTCTCCCATTCGTGCCTGATTATGAAGTCCCTCATCAGGTCCCTTATCGCTTCGCTCCTGTTAACGTAGCCCTTCCTCTCAATTATCCGGTCGAACTTTTCGAGGAGCTCCTCAGGTACGGAGACACCGAAACGAACAACTTTCATAGCACCACCAACTGAAGTGATGACACGATAGTTATAAATCTGTTCCAAAAGTCTTTTATCCGAACCGGAGTAGGTTCGAGCATGAGGAATGAGCTTTACTCGATAGCGCGGAGGGAGTTCGCTGAAGATTTAATCTTTGAGGTTGGAGAAACCCCCGTTACGCTCTCGATAAAGGGTCTCATCCTAGCGAGGGTCGAGAATGAGGGGTACAACTTCTCGTTCTTCGAGATTACCGAAACCGAGACGGTCCTGGCAGTTCAGATGAAGGGTTTCATAGTCTACATTGCCATCGAGAGCGATGAGGAACTGGATGAAGAAGAGTACGCCGAGGTTGGGAAGACCCTACTCGAACACCTGACTCCGAAGATTGCCCTGCTCATGACGAGGGCCGAGAAACTCTATGACGGAAAGGCCGATATTCTACTCGACGACGGAATGTCGCCAGAACTCAAGGAGTTCTTCTACTCCCTTCTCCTCAGGCACAGGCAGGGGAGGAGTCCCTACGAGCAGACTGAAGTGGCGTGAGGTGTTGGAATGAAGGGAACGCACAGGATTCTGGCAATTGTCATTATCGCGCTCATATCTGTTGGCATTGCAAACTACTCGCCTAAAGGCTGGGAGAGCCGGATGGGAGAAAACGTTGAGCCGGCCAAAAAACCCGCCCTCTGGGGCCTCACCGAACCACCGGTTCTTCAAAACATAAACTGGGAAAGGGAAGGAAACGTCGAGGTAGCGACGCTTCCCAGAAATGCTGGAGGAAAACTCGAAACCCAGCTGAAGGCCCTTGGCTACTACCCCGTTTACGCTAACTGGAGCACCTGCAGGTGGACAATCTGGACAGGAAAGAGAACATACTACGTTGGAGAAACGGGCAGTGAGATTCTAATCGTTAGGGGAAGCCTAGAAGATGTCATTGAGTGGGCCGATGAAAATTCCCATTGCGGAAAGCCTGGCCCGATGACAAAGGTTATCGGCCCCAGTCCGAAAAAGGCGCTCTCCTACACAGTTTCACTCATAGGAGAGGGACTGGAAAAAGACAGCAAAATTGCTGTCCCTTATAAATGGGACGGAAAAATCCCATGGAGCCTGGCAAACTACAGCTTAAGAACAGGCAACGTCAGCATGCTCGTTTTAATCTACGCAACTGAGGAACAGCTCGACTACGCGAGGTCTCTCGTTGAGGGAAAAACACTCTGCACTCATGCCCTCGGTTATTATGCCCTCCTCGTGCTGAATGGACCAGAAGGGGGAGTATCACGGGCTTACAACTCAATTGAGGACACTTTCGAAGTAGGAGGGGCCCCCTGCGGGTGATGGGTATGAAGAAGGTGCTGGCACTCGTTTCAATACTGATTCTGGCGGGATTAATTTACTGGCAGTACTACTACATAAAACCTGTGCCAAAACCTGAAATCTGGGGCTACACTGACCCCCCGAGCCTTGTAAACACAAGCTGGGAAAAGTCAGGTTCTGTTGAAATCCTGAACGAGACTCTAAAGAATGCCGGCGAGTTCTACGGGACGATTCTCAGTCAGCTTTCTCAGATTGGCTACTCAATGGTCTCAGGCAACTGGAGCAAAAAGGACTGCCAGTGGAGCTACTGGACGAGGCTCGATAAGGCTTACTACATAGCCTACAAAGAGAACTCATTCCTGGCAATCCGCGGGAAACCTGAGGACGTTTTGAACGCCACCGATGAGCACTGGCTCTGCGGACGGCCGGGTGATTCAAACCCACTGTCTTCACCAAGTCCATGGAAGGTGGCTGAAGCTATGGCACTTTCGCTCGCGGAGAAGTTCATGAAGAACAACGTGAGCACCTCTCTTACAAACTGGACAGGGCCAACACCGGACTGGTATTTGGCAAAGTTTTCATTCAGTGTAAACATTGGCGACGGCGTTGAAGTTCTCATCCTCGTGTACTCAAGCGAGGACCAAGTCAAGTACGCCGAATACCTCATGAAGAAAAAGGACAGGAGCATCAGGTTCTTGAGGAGTGACGGAGGTGACTATTATACCCTAATAGCCCTCAAGGGCAGGAAGGTCGACGTTAACAGAGCAATTGAAATAATTCAGGAGCCGGGAGAGTGATGTTTTCACTTTTCCTTTTTCAGAACGTTTCAAAACCATCTAAAGCTATAGCATTAGGTTTATAGTTCTTCAAGGCGCAACAACCAATGAGGGCGATGGTTCTCAGGTTACTAGGCTCAATATTACTCTCAGCCCTCCTCTCGTTCACAGCGTGGATAGTCCTTCAGCTCAGCTCAATCTTAGGGCTCGTTCTCTTCGTATCAGCGGTCTTCCTTCCATTGTACATATCCCGGGAATACTACCGTAAAAAACCCCGAACGGTCATTTATCTGACGGCCTCTCTTCTCCTTATACTCCTTATGAGACCTCCACCCGTTACAGGTCCAAACGTCGCTTTCGGCCTTTACTTTGCCACTGGTTGCGGAAACGTTGACACTCCAGAGGGGGATGAAGGATTCACCTGCTCCTGCAACGAGACAATCGCCTACTCAACGGTTCACGTCAGCGGTGTTGCATGGAAATCGAAAATAATTGAACTCCCCATAACAGGTCGTTTCGTAACCGTTTACGAACCCCTAGAAAAGGCCGAAAAATCTTATCGGGAGGCAGTCGAAAGCGTCGAGGGAGAGGGGTATCTTAAGCTTGTGGAGGACTACGGGACGTACTCCCACGTCATAAAAGACGTCCTGTTGTCCAAAGGAAACCAGTGCGTTTACATCGCCGAGACACGGGTTCTCGGTGGGGGTCTCGCCGTTATCTCGGCTAGAGGCCCATGCAGGGGCGTTAAGGAGTTCGCACTCAGATGGCACGACGATTACCTCTGGAACGCTAGCGAGCCCCCGATTTTTATGAGATACCGCTTCAACTGGAGCTCATCAAACGGAGTTAGGGTTGGAAAGTTTACTCCGAAGGACTGGCCGAGCGAGTGGGTCAGGAACACCTACAGGGACATAGCAATAGAGCTCAAGGGAACCGGATACGTGAAAAAGCTCGAAGGAGAAGACGGGGAATGCAAATGGTCCCTCTGGGTAAGAAAAGGGACGTCGCACTACGTTGCAATAGACGGTAAAGAAATCCTTATCCTAAGCGGGAAAACGGAAAACGTTGAGCAAACGGCGGAAAGAATGTCTCCCTGCGGGCTGAAAAACGGCTGGAAAGCCGAAGAATACACACCTGAGAAAGCTCTCAGTCTTGTGTTATCTGAGCTCAACGGGAGCTTTGCCCCCAAACCCGCCGAGCCACCGGTCATGTGGTCCCTTGCCGGGGAGAAATTCACACTGGGCGAAAACACCATCGTGACTCTTCTCGTCTACGGAACGGAGGAACAGTGCAACTACGCCCGCTACCTGCTCGACACCAAGAAAAACACGACGTCAATCTGCCTCAAAAGAGCGGGATACATTGTCACAATGGCAGTCAAAGGGGATGCTAAGGACGTAAGCGTTGTCTTATCATCAATAAAGTGACCAAAAAGAACTTAAGGGGCTTCATCTTCCAAAGGACGATGCACCATGATTGGCAGGAGTGATTGTTTTTGGCTTTGAAAGTTCCCTTCTGAGCTCCAGCGTTAGTTCAGAGTTCATAGGGCGGGATTGCTTTTGGCGCTGAACTAAGGGGGGAGTATTTTTGGCCGGCCCCTTCTAAGATATGAGCGCTTTGGTTTAGCCCACACGCTCATTATTCCCTCAATTTTGGGACTTGTTGAGACGGTTAGTGCTTACTCTCAAGAAAAGGAGGTGGTAGAATGAAAGCCGTTCTGCCGGATTCGAAGATACCAAAGAAGTGGTACAACATACTGCCCGACCTTCCGGAGCCGTTGGCACCGCCCCTCGACCCAGAAACAAATGAGCCTATGAAGCCGGAGAAGCTCCTCAGGATTTTCGCGGCCGAGCTTGTGAAACAGGAGATGAGCAACGAGCGCTACATCGAGATTCCGAAGAAAGTCCGCGAGCTTTACGCCAAGATTGGAAGGCCAACGCCACTCTTCAGGGCCACGAACCTTGAGAAGGCTTTGGACACACCGGCAAGGATATACTTCAAGTACGAAGGGGCGACCGTGACGGGAAGCCACAAGATAAACACGGCATTGGCCCAAGCCTACTACTCCAAGAAGCAGGGGATTGAGAGGCTCGTCACTGAGACCGGAGCAGGCCAGTGGGGCACCGCTTTAAGCTTAGCGGGAGCGCTCCTCGGTTTAAAGGTCAGGGTTTACATGGCCCGCGCCAGCTACCAGCAAAAACCGTATAGGAAGACGATAATGCGCCTCTACGGGGCGGAAATATACCCGAGCCCGAGCGACAGAACCGAAATCGGGCGGAAGTTTTTAGCTCAAGACCCGAACCACCCCGGCGGTCTGGGCATAGCGATAAGCGAGGCCATAGAGGACGTTCTGAAGGATGAAAAGGCCCGCTACGCCCTTGGAAGCGTTCTCAACCACGTGCTCATGCACCAGACTGTTATAGGGCTAGAAGCCAAAGAGCAGATGAAGGAGTTTGAGGAACCTGACGTTATAATCGGTTGCGTAGGCGGTGGAAGCAACTTCGCTGGATTAGCTTATCCCTTCGTGAAAGACGTTTTAGAGAACAAAGCGGACTATGAGTTCATAGCAGTTGAACCGAAAGCTGCTCCCTCGATGACGAGGGGAGTTTACAAGTATGATTTCGGCGATTCAGGGGGCTACACACCGAAGATGAAGATGCACACCCTGGGCCACACCTACTACGTCCCGCCGATTCACGCTGGAGGACTTCGCTATCACGGATTAGCGCCAACGCTGAGCGTTCTCATCAATCACGGGATAGTTAAACCAATAGCGTATCACCAGAATGAGGTCTTCCAGGCGGCCGAGCTGTTCGCGAAGACCGAGGGGATAATCCCCGCTCCGGAGAGTGCCCACGCGATAAAGGGAGCGATAGACAGGGCGCTGAAGGCCAAGGAGGAAGGAAAAGAGGAGGTCATACTCTTCAACCTCAGCGGACACGGACTGCTCGACCTTCAGGGCTACGAGGACTACCTCGACGGAAAGCTTGAGGACTACGAGCCTGACTACTTCCCGGCCCTTGAGGGCTGATTTTCTTCAGTTTTTCAACTTTTGAAGAATCCTCCTTGGATAGAAGTTCAGGCTCGCCCTCGCCTCCGGGATTTCCATGCCAATGTTTATCCCGAGGCTCATCAAGTCCCTCGGCGAGCGGACCTCCCACTTATTTTCAGCCGAGCTGGTGAGAAACCTCGGCACGCGGTACTTTTTAGTTAGCTCCCAGACCTTCATCATGAAGCGCAATGTTAGGGCCCTCTCGTAAGGGTTTGCCCTAAGGAGCGGAGCCAGAGAGAAGCCGATGGCAACACCCCTTCGCGATGCCATTCCGGCCAGAGTGTGATCGAAACCATAGTCCTTTCTTCCGAGCCAGGGGCTTATCAGAGCATCAACCCTCGCCTCGATTGCCGTCCTGTTAATCCTCATGTCACCTCCCTGAACGTAGATTAAAGCCCTGAGGTTTCTGCCCCTTACCTCCCGTATGAGGCTCGGCTTTTTGGTTATGAGAAGGAGCGCGACTTTACCGTAGGTTTTCCTCAGAGCTTTAACCTCCTCCTTGAGGGAAGCCCAGTCAGGCTCCTTTTTGAGAACGAGCTTTTTTGTAAAGACTACCTCATCAAACCACTCGTTGGCCAATTCGTAGGCATCTTCGCTCCTCACGTCCATCTCGACGAAGTAGTCCCTTGAGAAAGAAACCTCCTCCGGCCCTTCGCTCATTCCTCCAGCCACTCCTTCACGGCTTTAACAACCGACTCCTTCCTCATCGGGAAGGCCTTGACCTTTATCCTGACCTGAACAACGTCAGCCCCTTCGTCAACTTTCGCTTCGCCCAGATAGGCCTTCTGCTTGTTAAAGCGAATGTAGAGCATTCCCTCATCATCGACTTTCTCATCAAGGTTTCCAAGAATGTATTTCTTGTCCTCCTCGCTCAGCAATTCCTTGAAGTTTTTGAGGAAGGTTCTTACTGCCTTGCTCCTCTTTATCTCAACGTTGACGACCTTTATCGGGTTGCCAAAGAAACCAGTCGTTTCCTCAACGTCGAAGAGAACGTCGTCCTCGTCAATCTCCTCGGGAATGAAGGTCGCTATCGCCTCAAGGACCTTGTCCTCGTCTTCAGTTGCATGGATGAACGTGGTAAGCCTGACATGGTGCGCCTGAAGCTTCGCCATCTCGCTTCACCGGGATGAATTGGAAAGGAGATTTTAAAAGGTAATCCCATGCCTGTGGGAAATCTTAAATAGTTCTCCCACTAATGTCCTATCGGTGGAAAGTATGCTAACCCAGATTGATTCCAAAGGAAGACTTTACATCCCAAAGGCCATGAGGAAGAACCTTCCAAAGGAGGTATATCTCATTAGGCTCGATGAGGGAATACTGATAGTCCCAAAGCCTGAAAACCCTCTCAAGGAACTCGAGGAGCTCGGGAAGAAACTTCCCGATAAACCCATCAGCGAAATCAGAGAAGAGATACTGAAAGAGGCCACGAAGGAAGTGGAGGGCACAAAATGATATACGCAGACACCGATTTTTTCCTCGCCCTTATGAAGCCGAACGACTGGCTCAAGAAGAACGCAGAGAAAATTCTCAAAAGATATGGCAACCAGATAACGACATCCGAAACAACTTTTCTCGAACTTCTGATAGTGGCCAAAAAGTACAATCTAGACCCAATAAAATTGACCTCTGCGGTTATGGCGCTGACAGGGATAGAGGAGGGCGTCTACCTACAGGTGGCATATTACATGAAAGAACATGGGCTAAACGCTTTCGACGCTTTCCATGCGGCAAAATGCGGAGGCGTTATAATAAGCTCAGACAAAGTCTACGAAAAGATTGGAGTCAAGAGGATAAAGCTAGAAAACCCAGAGGAAACGGAATAAGAAGGGGAAAGGCTCACTTGGTCTTGCCCTTGTTGGCCCTAACGCTGGGCCTGACTTTCTCGGCACCCTTACCCTTGTTCCTCAGACCGCGACCCTTCTTACCGGCGCTGGTGAGGCCTCTAAAGACCCTACCCTTGTGGGGCTTGAGGGCTATCCAGGCTATCTTCGGGTCGCTCTTTATGACCGGGTGGTGCGGGTCAACAAGAATTACCTCAAACCACTTGTACATACCGTCCTCGCCGACCCAGTAGGAGTTGAGGACCTCAAGGTTCGGGAACTTTCTGGCTGCCTTCTCCTCGGCTATCCACTGGAGGCTCTTCTTCGGGCTGTATTTCACCATACCCATCTTGCTCGGCTTCCTTCCGCCCTTCCACCTGGGCCTCTTCCTTCCCCCGCGCCTCACGCGAACGCGAACAAGGACGTAGCCCTGCTTGGCCTGATAACCGAGGGAGCGGGCCCTGTCGAGTCTCGTCGGCCTCTCGATTCTCTTAACTACCGGGTCCCTCCTCCACTGAACCATCCTCTTCTTGAGGAGCTCCCCAACGTAGCTCTTCTTGGGGCTCTTCCATGCTTCCCTAATGTACTTGTACATCCCCATCTTGCTCACCTTCCTCGTTTGTGGTTCCCCCTTCCGGGGACATCCCACGGGCGAACCCGCCTAGTCGGTCGAGTTTCGAAGGTTGGTTTTTAAGGGTTGCGGAGAAGTTGGAACGATGAGGGGAAAAAGGCTGAAACTCCTGCTGGCGTTCCTCGTGGTTTACCTCTCCTGGGATGCCTACGCGCTGATTTACCCCCTTATTGGAAGGTGGAGCGTGAACGTTCTCTCATATTTCCTCAAGCTCCCGCTGACGTCTTATCGCTTTGAGTACTCCGTAGTTAGCTGGACAGTCTCCAATGAGCCGGTTCACAGGGTTATGAGGGCCGTTTACAAAGCCGGCTTCGTCGGGAGCTTCTGGCTTCCGGCAATCTACTTCACACTAACAGACGAGAAGCGGGCGAAAAGACTTTTCAGGAGGTTTGCACTGGGCTTTGGTCTGCTCGCCCTTTCGTTTGCCCTCTTCCACGTTTATGCCCCCCACGTGGTTTACACACTTCCGGAGCACTACGCGCCCAACGACTGGACGGCGAGACCCGAGTTCGTCTTTCCGTCACCCCACTGCACACTGGCCTTCATCAGTCTGCTCTCAGTTCTAGAGGAAAGGAAAAGGGAAACCCTTTTGTTGGCCCTCTTCCTTGCCCTTGTTCCTGTTTCAACAGTTCTCCTAGGAGAGCACTGGGTCTGGGACGTTCTGGCGGGTTTTATGGTAGCACTCCTCGCGGTAAGGCTTGAGAAAAGGGTTTAAGCCATGCCGGAAAACTGTTCCCGGTGGTGGCATGAGGGTCGAAAAACTCGCGGAGCTGATGAAAAAGAGGGGCTTCGATGGGGCATTGATAAGCCCAGGCTCGAACTTCTACTACCTCACGGGCATAAGGATACACGAAGCGGGCGAGAGGCCCACTCTTCTGGCCGTAAACCCTGAAGGGGACTTCCGGATTCTCGCGCCGAGCCTCTACGAGAACGTTATCCAGAATGCTCCTGTTATGTTCTGGCGGGACGGCGAGAACCCCTACGCGAAGCTCGCAACGATTGCCCACGAGCTGGGTATAAGCGATGGGAAAGTACTAATAGAGAACACCATGAGAGCGGATTGGCTGATAGAGCTCAGCAGGACGATTAGGATGAACCCCTACCCTTTAAGCCTTGTCATGAGGGAGCTCAGGATAAGGAAAGATAGGGACGAGATAAGGCTAATGGAAAAAGCTGCAAAGGTTGTTGATGACGTTTTCGAGGAAATTCTGAGCTGGGATTTGGTCGGAATGAAGGAAAGGGAACTCGCCCTGAGGATAGAAATCGAGATTAGGGAGCGCTCCGACGGGATTTCCTTCGAGCCGATAGTGGCGAGCGGTGAAAACGGGGCCAATCCCCACCACGAACCCAGCGAGAGGAAGTTGGGGAAGGGGGACATGGTGATACTCGACTACGGGGCGAAGTGGAAGGGCTACTGCTCCGACATAACGAGGACGATAGCCCTGGGAGAGCCCGATGAGAGACTCGTCAGGATTTACGAAGTTGTCTGGGAGGCACAGGAGAGGGCATTTCAGGCCGTAAGGGAAGGCATTCAAGCTGGAGAGATAGACGCGATGGCGAGAAAAACGATAGAGGAAGCCGGCTATGGGAAATACTTTACCCACAGAACAGGCCATGGACTAGGCTTGGATGTCCACGAGGAGCCCTACATAGGTCCCGGAGAAGAGACCGTTCTCGAAAACGGCATGACCTTCACGATAGAGCCTGGAATTTACGTTCCCGGCCTTGGCGGTGTGAGGATAGAGGACGACGTTGTCGTGGAGAGAAGGGGGAGAAAGCTAACGAAGGCCGAGAGAGAGCTAATCATCCTCTAAACGGAAGGAGAATAGTCTTTCCACGTCCTCTCTTAGTTCCCTAGCTTTTCCATTCATGACAACTTTTCCGCCCCCAATGACTAGAACCTCATCCGCCAAATCGTAGAGGGGCTCCCAGATGTGGCTCACTATTACAAAGTTTTTGCTCTCTCTGAGGCCCCTTAGGATTTTGACGACCTTCCGAATCTGGTCGAAATCGAGGTTGGCCAGAGGCTCGTCAAGGATTACCAGTCTAGGGTTTCCGACGAAGGCCTGTGCTATGGCCAGCCTTTTGCGCATTCCGGACGAGTAGTTTCTGATTGTCTCGTCCAGGTAATCTATGCCGAAAAGTTTGGCAACGTGCTCGGCCTCGTCTTTTTCGTAACCCTTCGCCCTAGCTAGAAATTCAAGCCACTCCCTCCCCGTGATTAGGGATGGCATCGAGGGTGGGTCAAAGGAGATCCCCATAGTCCTCTTTATCCCCTCGTCGCTCCATGGGTCCTTACCAAAGACCCTGACAATCCCAGAGGTGGGCCTATAAACACCCGCAACAATTTTGAGAAAAGTGCTTTTGCCACCACCGTTGGGACCCAAAATTAGAATTACACCCTCCTTTATCTCAACGTTAATGCCATCGAGGGCAACTATGCTACCAAAGCGCTTAACGAGGTCCTTTGTCTCTATCATCTCCTCCCCCTCCGGAGAACGGCAAAGAGAATTGAACCGAAGATTCCGGTTAAGAGATACGCATCCTGGACTCTCCTAGTTGGATAGGGTCTTTTGAACCGTATGAGGCACTGGGTTTCGCCACTTCCATTATAAACCACCGCATAGTTCCCCTCGTGGGGAACCACGAACTCGGCTGAAAACATGCCAACAAAGGAGAAGTTAGCCAGGGGTTCTTTTTTGAGGGAATCAACGATGTAAACTTCTCCAGAGCCAGATGTGCACGTTATCTCGGCCAGAGCCTTCGAGGGAAAGTAGAAGTCAACGTAACTCAATCTCGTTGGGGTGGAGGGTGTTAACGAGTGGGGACCAATGAAGTGCTCCGTCCCCGAAAACTCCCGATAGTCAAGATAAGCCAGACCCGGGAGGAGAAGTAGAAAGAGGAATACCACCAGTGCGAGCCTCACAGGACATCCCTCCTTTCGGAAACGATTGCACCGAGTAGAGCAAGTATTAGTGGGAGAAGGACTCCGTGAAGGACGACCGACGAATTTGAGAGGGCAGGGTTGAGCTCAGTGGCCCGAATGAAGAGGCTGAAGGGGGGCAATTTACCCCCGCCGATGGCTGTGGATAGGTGGACGATTAGGTAGCTTCCGATGAGAGTCGGAAACATTCCAGCCAAGACTGTGGAGAGAAAAGCCGTTAGCGTGGCCACGTAAACCAGCGCAAGGGTTATCAAGAGGAGAGTTTTGAAGAAGGCCCCATCGAGCATAAGGGGAACGTAACCGGCAACGGTGGCGCTTGAAAGGAACACAGAAAGGAACAGGAGGAGGTAGAGCATCAGGACAGTAAGAAGGAGGAGAGAAACCAGCTTTGCAAGGAAGATTTTGGACTTCCTATGGGGGAGGGTATAGAGCGTGAGCGCGTAGCCAGTGTCCCTATCGTGTCTAAAAATCAGTGTTCCCAGGAGAATTACTAGAAATGAATAAACCGAAAAGCCAGCTCGCGGGAGGGATTTAAGCACGTGCCAGAAGGCGTTACCTTCAGGGGAAAACGAAAATGACCCGATTGGCGTCGTTGAGGAGATGACGTGCACCTTAGAGTACGGGATTAGATAAGCCGAATGAACCGAGATGAACCCCATCACGAGCCCGGCAAAAAACGTCATCACAACGAGTGGCCGGTTGAGCTCCCACGAAATCAAAGCCCTCATAGACTCACCTCCAGACTGAAACCACAATCGTACCCGTAACCGCGAGCAGATAAACGTAGAGGAGGGGTGAGGTGGAAGTCTCATAGGGGACTTTCCTCCCAAAGGTTTCGGCGTTGGTGTCCGTGAGGAGAAGCCCGCCAAGCTTTAAGCCATCCCCCTCCGGGAAAACCATGGTTGAACCCATGAAGGCCGCAAAACCGCAGGCCTGAAAGTCCGCCCATCCAACGCCCAGGAAGGACAGCAGAAAACCAGTTGATGGGTCGTAAAACGCTATCGCCTTCCCACCGACGTGGAGGGCATCGCCCATTTCAACGTTGAAGGGGCTGGTCATAAGGATAACCGTTGGGGGCTTGAATGGGCGGTAGAAAGTGAGAAGGGTCTCGTTCAAAGTTTCGATTCTTGAAAGTGTAACGTTCAACCCAGCAGGGCTCGTGAAGAGATAGTCCCCCGGTTTGAGTCGCGGATTGTACCAGAGAAGAGTCTTACCGTACCGATTTCCCGCCATATCATAGACGTAACCCGTTGTAAGGTTCACGCGGTAAATGCCCCGTAGTTGAAGGCGTTTCAGGTAAACCAGAGATTGGTTCTCGAAGGTATCAACGCTGACAACATCCCCCTCGTTCCAGAAGGGAGTAACGTTTCCAAGGGTCCTAACAACGGCTTTTTCTCCCGAAACTCTCAGCTCAATCGTGGCCAGGTCCTTGGAAACGTTGAGAATCAGAAACGTCACAACAACGTTGCCCCTGTAGTAGATTCCAGCGGGCTCACCGCTCACGTTGTACACAACCACAAGGACAGCTGGCGCATGGGGAGCGGTCCAGTTAAAGGTGGCGTTTGAAATTGCCGAATATGTGAAATAAACTCCCGGCTTGACCCACTGGGGAACGTAGTGGCCAGCGTCCGCAAATCCCAGTGAGTAGGGAAGGAATAAAGGGAACAGGAGAAGGAGAAGAACTCCCCGCCTCACCCAAGGGACACCTCCGCAAAGGCGTGCCAGGTTCTGCCCAATCCGGTTCCCCAGGCTTCCGCTGAGGCTCCGTGCCAGTCCTTGGAATAGTACCTACAGCAGAAGACTGGAACGAGGGCACCTGAAACGTCTCCGGAGTCAAAGCCGGCCCAGGTCAAGTGGGGGTCTGTGGTACAGGGGTACGTTATGAAGGACGCCCTCACCTCAGCATAGATACCTGCGAGTGTCACGACCTTACCATCCTTCTCGACGCTGACGCTGTCCTGGTCCCAATCCATCTTGCGGATGTAGCAGGAGGGATTTATTGAGTCAACGCTGACATCCCCGGCCTTTGGCTGTCCCGCTAGAACTACCGAGGTGCTTACAAACACCAACAGAAAGACAAGTATTGTCGAAACCACTTTCCTTCCCATCGTCCCCCCCCAACATGGGAGTCATTTATTACAACTTATAATTAAGTATAAAAAGATTTCGCTGGAAACTTGAATTTAATTTAACAGGATTGAATGGCCACGAGTCGTCCAGATTGTCCACGCCCAAAAATTCGCTCGTTGGTTCCACAAAACCCAGAACGCCCAAAAACCTTAAATACTTAAAGCCGTTACTCGCTCCGATGCCGATGAGGGGGGAGTGTCTTCTCCGCTGGCACTCAAATGCCTAATTTCACCGATAACCCCCCTATTCGTGACTCTCTTCTGGGAAAATTAAAGACAATAAGGAGGTT
>NZ_WAKV01000075.1 GCF_015523185.1 Thermococcus sp. | reverse complement strand
GATGGGACACATGTACTCAACGTAGTTCCCATAGGCATCTGCTTCGATGAAAGCAAACGCCGTGCTCCCATTGCTCGTGAGCCGGAGATGGAACATCACGGGGAACGCCGGGACCACGTAGGCCGGTGAACCGGTAGGGGATGCACCTGAAAAAGGGAGGCTGGAGAGCAACAGAAGTGCCGGAAGGATTAATCCGAGACACCTTCTCACGTAACATCACCTCTCAAACTTCCCAAATAAAAACAAGGAACTGATGAGGGTCAGGAGCAGAAACACTCCGGGCCCGCAGATTTCCCGGTTTTCTCCCTTTGTAGTGGACGTTTTTAAGGGGGTTGAAGGAGTACAGTTAAGGTCAGAACCAACCCTTGGCGGAACCGGCTTTAGTGTGTCGTTTGAGGGCCTGAACAAAGGGTAGAACTTTCCGTTTACGCCAACGGTGAAGGGAACGTAGGGAAGAACCTTTGAAATTTTCCCCTTCAGGATTACAACCGTGTGGTTGTTCGAGAAGCCTAGGAATTCCGTTGGATAACTCACCGTGAGGTTTCCCACCTTTACGGAAGTCCACTCAATGGAGGCGTTCGGCACTTCAACGGGACTCGCGCTGGACTCGTTGAGACAGGCGGGGTTGAAGGTCGCGTTCTCAACGCTACCATTCCAGAGATAAAGCTTAAACCTCCAGAGGCTGTTTTCAAACTCCACTACCGGTTCCTCAGGATAAGCACCAAGGAAGTAAGGCCCACTGGAAGAAACGTAAAAGAGGTAGTAGGAAATCATGTCCGGAACGAGGGTGCAGTTGAGCGGATTCCACGGACACATCCCCGGACTGAGCACCTCGTAATCAACCACAAGGAGAACGCCTGCTCTTCCCCTGTAAACATCGTCCACCTGAATCGCCGTGAGGGGAAACCGAACGCTGACGTCTCTGCAGACCGTCACGTTGATGATTTTAACGTCGTTTGGGAACCAGAAGCCCTGTACCAAGCCTTTGGAGTTGTTGGTCGTGTTCAGGTACAAGAGTGTGATGTTCTTCGCGTGGCCGTTCTTTTTGAGGATGAAGTAAACCGGAAAAACGCTCGAACTTGGAACGGTTATCGGGCCGGGGAACCACTTGCCCGCGCTTTCGCTCAACGCAATCCACAGGTCGCTCACGTTGGCATAACCCCACTCCCCGGGGCCGAAAGACTGGAGCTCAATCCGCCAGCCGTTTATGTAGTCGCTAACTTTCCCCTTTGGAAGCCAGAACCAGCTAACGTTCACCGGCTCAACGCAGAAGTGCTTAGTGTCGAGCCTGTAGAACCTGTCCACTTGGGTCGAGCAGTCTGGCTGGTAGTACTCCATCTCCACGTACCAGCTCCCGTTTACGAAGGTCGCCCCCTTGTAGGCCATCCCCTCCGGGGGAACGCCGAGAGCGGGCGTGAAGTTGAGGAGGTAGAGGCGAGAGCCGTTGAAGTAGAGGAGGTAATCTTGATTGGAGTAAACCTCTGGCCAGCAGTCGCTCATGCCGCAGGTAATTCCCCACTGGAGAATTCTCAGATGAACCAACGCCTCAGTTCCGTTCGAGAGAACCGAGTATTTCACCTCGTAGAGGGGACTCGGCACCCTCACGTAGTAGGTTGCCGAAACGGGAACGGCAAGCAATAGGATGGCTATGGGGAGGAGAGCAACTCTTCTCATCCTCTCATCTCTACATACTGATTTAACGCAACGTAACTTCCGGCAGGACGTAAGACACCACCAAGTTCCAGTAGGAAGCAGGACTTAAAAACGTTGCCGAGAAATAAATACGTTTAACATCAAGGGTTAGAACTCAGTTGTGGAGAGACCAAAACAGAAATAAAAACATAAATCAAAAAGAAAAGGCCTCAGAATATTAGAGGGGCTCTATACTCGCCCCAGACCTCCCTCAGGACGTCTGTAACCTCGCCGAGTGTCGCTAAATGTCTGTGGGCCTCGATGATGTAGGGCATGAGGTTTTCATCCTCGGTCTCGGCCGCATTTCTCAGCTTGTCGAGTGCCTCCTCTACCTTCTTGTTATCGCGCTCGCTCCTCAGCTTCTTGAGTCTCGCTATCTGCTTGTCCCTTATGCTCGGGTCAACCTTGAGTATCTCAACCTCAATCGGCTCATCCGTCTGGAACTTGTTGACGCCGACGATTATCCTCTTACCTTCTTCGATTTCCTTCTGGTATTTGTAAGCCGCATCGGCTATCTCCTTCTGGATGTAACCACGCTCAATGGCCCTCATCATTCCGCCCATCTTCTGAATCTTCTCGATGTACTTGAGGGCTTCTTCGTAGATGTGGTCGGTGAGCCACTCGATGTAGTAGGCACCGCCGAGCGGGTCAACGGTGTCAACAACGCCACTCTCATAGGCTATAATCTGCTGGGTCCTCAAAGCTATCCTCACGCTCTTCTCGGTGGGAAGGCTTAGGGCCTCGTCGTAACTGTTTGTGTGCAAACTCTGCGTTCCCCCAAGGACAGCGGCGAGGGCCTGAATCGCAACCCTGACAATGTTATTCTCAGGCTGTTGAGCGGTGAGCGTTGAGCCCGCTGTTTGGGTGTGGAAGCGGAGCATCATCGAGCGCGGGTTCTTGGCGTTGAACCACTCCTTCATGATATATGCCCAGAGCCTCCTCGCGGCTCTAAACTTTGCAATCTCCTCGAGGAAGTTGTTGTGGGCGTTGAAGAAGAAGCTCAGCCTTCCCGCGAACTTGTCAACGTCCATACCCCTCTCTATGACGGCCTTAACGTACTCGATACCGTCAGCGAGTGTGAACGCAACCTCCTGGACGGCGTTTGCTCCAGCTTCGCGGATGTGATAACCGCTTATGCTTATGGAGTTCCACTTTGGAATATTCTCTGCACAGTACATTATGATGTCCGTTGTAAGCCTCATGCTGGGCTGGGGAGGAAATATGTATGTGCCACGCGCTATGTACTCCTTCAGAATGTCGTTCTGAACCGTTCCGCGGAGCTTGTCTTGGGTAACACCCTGCTTTTCGGCAACGAGAATGTACATCGCAAGAAGGTTAGCGGCCGTTGAGTTTATCGTCATGCTGGTAGAAACCTTGTCGAGGGGGATTCCGTCGAAGAGTATCTCCATGTCCCAGAGGGAATCAATCGCAACTCCCACTTTACCGACCTCACCCTCGGCCATTGGGTGGTCGCTGTCGTAACCGAGCTGGGTCGGTAAATCGAAGGCAACGCTCAAACCCGTCTGTCCCTGTTCAAGAAGGTACTTGTAGCGCTTGTTGCTCTCTTCAGCGGTCGCGTAACCGGCGTACTGCCTCATGGTCCAGAAGCGGCCGCGGTACATGGTAGCGTAAACGCCTCTCGTAAACGGATACTCGCCGGGAAAGCCGAGCTTTTCGAGGTAATCCCAGTCCTCTCCGAGGTCAGCGGGAGTGTAGAGCCTTTTAATCTCAAAGCCATCATCTGTCATGAACTTTTCCTTTCTCTCGGGCCTCTTTTCGATGAACTTTCTGACGGTGGTTTCCTCCCAGCGCTTCTCCTCCTCGCGAATCTTGGCGAGCTTCTCCTTATCGAATGTCATAATCAACCACCGCTTAGGGTAGGGCGGGGAACTATAAAAACCTTTTACATAGCTCAAGGTTCACCTTGGCATTGGATAAAAAGTCCATCAGTTCGGGAACTCCTTCTTGAGGAGAAGCACCCATGTGAGGACCAGCAGGCTCGCGGAAACTCCAAGGAAAGTCACTGCTGACTCCAATGGGGTCCCGATGACGTTTATGTTTCCAAAGCTACCCTTAAGCATGACGAGCGCCTGATAGCCAAGCGTCAGCCTCTCCGGATGGTCTATGTATGGAATCTGGGGCAGGATAAACTGTTCTAAGAAGAGCAGGCCAAAGGTAGCCAGTGTCGCGTAGAGAGGTTTGCCTATCAGAACCGCCAGAAACATCGAGAGCGCCCCCAGAAACATTAGAATCACGAGCGTTGCTCCAAGGACTACACCAAAGCTCCCCGCGAGCACTTTTATCCCCTCAAGCCCTCCCTGATAAGGCAGGGGCGCGTAGAGCCATATTACCGCGTAGGGGATTCCGAAGAGGAGCGCGAGGGCCGCTAGCCCTGCCAGGAACTTCCCGGCCAGAAACCCGCTCATTCTAACAGGTCTGGCAAGGATTAGCCTTATCGTCCCCTTGTCTATCTCTCCCGCAAGCAGGTCGCTCATTACTATGACTGCTATTAGCTGGCCGATGATTCCGAGCCAGTAGTTCGGGAGAAGGTCAGCAAACAGCCCTTCAAAGCTCTTCTTTAGGGGCCCAACGCCGGTTCCACTCGCGTTGGGATTCAGGAGGTAGAGGATTGATGGGAATATCGTGACGAGAAAGAGGAGCTTGAACTTCCGCGAGCGGAGCAACCTCAGGAACTCGGTTTCGAGAACCGGAATCATTCATCCCACCCCGCGTTGAAGCGTTTCATGAGTATTCTCTCGAGCGGACTCGTGTGGGGCTTAAAGAGCTTAAGGCTCAGTCCGTTCTTGGCAATGAATGCCGGAACCTCGGTGAAGAACCTCTCAGCAAAGCGCTCGTCGAGGCGAACCCTGATTACGCCTTCTTCCTCCCACGCCTCGCGTACGTAAACCTTCTCGTGCAGGAAATCGAGGAGCATGGCATTGTCTGAAACAACAACGTCGTAGTCATCGCTCTCGAACCTCGTCAGGTCCTTAACGCGCCCCTGTTCAATCATCTGACCGTCCTTTATTATGCCGACGTAGTTGCAGGTTCTCTCGATTTCGCTGACGATGTGGCTCGATAGGAAGACCGTCTTACCGCTCTTGGCAAGCTCGAGCACCTTTCCGATGAACTCTATCCTACCCATGGGGTCGAGGTTGCTCGTTGGCTCGTCGAGGATGAGCAGTTTCGGGTCGCCGATGAGAGCGGAGGCGAAGGAAACTCTCTGCCTCTGGCCGCTTGAGAGCTCACGGATTCTGTTGAAGGCCAGCCTTCCAACGCCGGTGTAGGCCATCAGCTCCCTTGCCTTGGCGAGAGCCTCCTCCCTTTTCAGGCCTGAAAGCCTGCCCATGTAGGTTAAAAACTCGATGACCGTCATGTCCTCGTAGGCTATCGGCTTCTCTGGCATGTAGCCAACTTTTCTCATTACTTCGACTCTCTCGCGAGGCATCTCATGGCCTAAAATCCTAATCTCACCGTAGGTCGGCTTTAAAGCACCGGTAAGCATTTTGATTGTTGTGGTTTTACCTGCTCCATTTGGCCCGAGGAAGCCGTAGACGACACCCCTCGGAACCTGGATGTTCAGGTTGTAAACCACGTTCCTCTTACCGAAGAACTTGGTGAGGTCCCTCGTCTCGATTGCATAGTCGGGCATCTTAACACCTAAACGGAAATCGAAACGAAACTAATAAGCTTTGTCCATCCCCGAGGCTGGTATTAAGCTCTCTCGCCACATAGACAAAAATTCGATTGTTATCGGCTTATGAATTGAACTTTGTGCAAAGATTTTCGCAAAAACCTAATAAGTTTTTGGTAAGTATGATTTAATCCGAAAAATTAACGGAGGTGATGGAATGCAGACGCTGACACGAAGGGCGAGCTCGAAGTGGGTCACCGGTTTGAGGCCGAAACTGGAGGAAGCCTTCTCGGGTGGAATATCAAGGGGAACACTTGTGGGAAAAGCCCTGCTCAAGGGAGTTGATATGCTTGAGGTCGTCGAGGTCAAATTCGTCCCGGGTAAGGTTGAGGGCCCGAGGTTCGACGTTTCTGGCAGGGAAGTTCTCTTCAAGTACCCCGTTGAGGGAAAGGAGTCATTAGATGACGTGTACTACCCTCTGATGGGAATGCTGAACAGGGTCTAAGCCTTTAAACCCGTTCCTCCAAAAGTTTTTCCGATGATTGTTGAGGGAATAGGTCTCGACAGCTCCTCAAAGATAGCCTTCCAGAGCCACGCCCACAGTGACCACTTTGTAAGTGGGGAGGTCATCTTTGCAACAAGAGCAACTAAGTTTCTAAGCCACTTAAGAAAGGGCGGGTTTTACAAGGAAGTTGAATTCAGAAAGAGGTTTTACATCGGTGACATCAGGGCAAAGCTCTATCCCGCCGGCCACATGCTCGGTTCAGCTGGAATAAAGCTCTGGCTCGACAATGGAACCCTCTTCTACACTGGCGATACAAAGTGGTTTAAGCTCAGAACCGCCGAAAAAAGCAGGTTCCCGAGGGCGGATTTTCTGATAATCGAAGCAACATTTGGCGTTCCAAGCTTTACCTTCCCAGCGCCGAGAGAAGCGGAGAAAAAGCTCGTGGCCTTTGTGGAGGAAGCTCTCGACAGGGGGAGAAGGCCAACGTTGTACGTAAATCAAATGGGAAAGGCGCAGGAAGTAATGAAGATACTCGACGTTCACGGGATAACTGTAAAGCCCTCTAGAGAAATCCTAAAGGTTGCCAAGGTCTACTCGAAGTTCGGGATAGAATTTGGGAACATTGATAACGAGGGTGAGGTTGTCCTGCGCTCCTATCGTTCTCCAACCGTTGAAAACTCATTAAGCCTATGGGAGTTAACGGTTTCGGGCTTCGGGAGGCTTAAACTGAGCAACCACGCAGATTTTTGGGAGTTAATGAAGATAATCGAGAGGGTTAAGCCAGAGCGGATTTTCACGGTCTACGGCTTCGCCCGGGAGTTCGCCCGAATTCTTAAAGGTCTCGGCCACAATGCAGTTGACATTTCTCCGAAACAAAAAATTAATTTATGAATTATAGCCAAATTTACACGATAAAACTGACGAATTTTGAGAATGGGACGAAAATTAAACCGAAACCTTAATATATTCGAAATATTCAGTTAAATACAGGAAATATTTTGGTATTGGGGATTTATGTAGAAAAAGTTGCGGGCTCGTGGTAGTGCTCCCGTGGTCTGGAAACATGGGCTCAAATCAACAAAAGACTTAAAGGGGGGTGATGCCCCAGAGCCGGGCACCCCTTTTTCTGTCCCACCTGCTTGAGCTATTCTTCTGTTATGCGGACCAATAAAGTCACTTCTTGTATCTTAAATCGAAAAGTTTATAAAGGGTTCTCTTTTTAGTAACTATCGGTAATCAAAAGGCACCGGGAGGTGGTGCCGATGGTCTGGAGGAGGGACCGCTACTGGGACCCCTTCGACATAATGAGGGAAATCCAGGAGGAGATTGACGCCATCTTCAGGGACTTCATGAGGGGGCCAAGAATCTGGGGCTACCGCGAGCCAAGGGAACTCGCCGTCAGCGAGACCTGGAGGGAGCCCTTCGTGGACATCTTCGACCGCGGCGACAGGTTTGTCATAACGGTTGAACTCCCGGGAGTGAGGAAGGAAGACATCAAGCTCCGCGTTACTGAAGATACAGTTTACATTGAGGCCCAGATAAGGCGTGAGAAAGAACTTGAGGAGGAAGGCGCGATAAGAGTCGAGCGCTATTACAGCGGTTACAGGAGGGTCATCAGGCTTCCAGAGGAGGTCATTCCGGAGAAGGCCAAGGCTCGCTACAACAACGGCGTCCTTGAAATCGAACTGCCCAAGAAGGCCCCCAAGAAGGAGAGCGAGGAGGGATTCGAGGTTAAGATTGAGTGAAGAGGGAAGACAAGGGGGACACCCCCTTATCTTCCTCTACTATCAAACCCCCGATGTGGGGCTTCGCCCCACGACCCCCGCCTTGATTTAAACTTTGAGGGGGCTTTTGCCCCCTACAACCCCCGACGGGAGTTGGGGAATAAAATCAGAAGATGAATCAAAATCATCGGTCACAGAACTGGAGGTGATGTAAAATGGCCGAGAGGAAGGAAATCAAGCTTAAGGTCGCGTCCGCTTACCAGAGGGACGTTGGTAGGGGAATCGTGAGAATTGACAGAAAAGCTATGCGCGAACTCGGCGTCCAGCCGGGTGACATAGTCGAGATTATCGGCACCAAGAACACAGCCGCTGTCGTCTGGCCCGCTTATCCAGAGGACGAGGGACTGAACATAATCAGAATGGACGGAACCATAAGGAAGAACGCCGGCGTTGGCCTTGGTGACGAGGTTACGGTCAGGAAGGCCGACGTTAAGGAGGCCAAGAAGGTCATCGTCGCCCCAACTGAGCCGATTCGCTTCGGCAGGGACTTCGTGGAGTGGCTTCACAGCAGGCTCGTTGGAAGGCCCGTCGTGAGGGGAGATTATATAAAGATAGGAATCCTTGGTCAGGAGCTGACCTTCGTCGTTACCGCAACGACCCCCGCTGGAATAGTCCAGATAACCGAGTTCACGGACTTCCAGGTCAGTGAGAAACCTGTCAAGGAGGTCAGCAAGACCGCAACACTCGGTGTCACATACGAGGACATCGGTGGCCTCAAGGACGTCATCCAGAAAGTCAGGGAGATGATAGAGCTCCCGCTCAAGCACCCGGAGATATTCGAGAAGCTCGGCATCGAACCGCCCAAGGGAGTCCTGCTCTACGGTCCGCCGGGAACAGGTAAGACTTTACTCGCTAAGGCCGTAGCCAATGAGGCCAACGCCCACTTCATAGCGATAAACGGCCCCGAGATAATGAGCAAGTACTACGGCGAGAGCGAGGAAAGGCTTAGGGAGGTCTTCAAGGAGGCCGAAGAGAACGCGCCGGCGATAATCTTCATTGACGAGATTGACAGCATCGCTCCAAAGAGGGAAGAGACCCATGGTGAGGTCGAAAAGAGGGTTGTGAGTCAGTTGCTCACGTTAATGGATGGTCTGAAGAGTCGTGGAAAGGTTATAGTTATAGGCGCTACTAACAGGCCTGATGCGATTGATCCTGCCTTAAGGAGGCCTGGAAGGTTTGACAGGGAGATTGAAGTCGGTGTTCCTGACAAGCAGGGAAGAAAAGAGATACTCCAAATACACACCAGAGGAATGCCAATCGAGCCCGACTTCAGGAGGGACAAGGTGATAGAGATACTGGAGAAGCTCCGCGGTGACGAGAGGTTCAGGGATGCTATAGACAGGGCCATCGAGAAGGTCGAGAAGGCCAAGGACGAGGAGGAGATAAAGAGGGTCCTCCGCGAGGTTGACGAGAGGCTCTACGACGAGGTCAAGGCAAGGCTCATTGATGGACTCCTCGAGGAGCTGGCGGAAATCACCCACGGATTCGTTGGTGCCGACCTTGCCGCTCTAGCGAGAGAGGCCGCGATGGCAGCTCTAAGGAGGCTCATCAAAGAGGGCAAGATTGACTTCGAGGCCGAACACATACCGAGGGAAGTCTTGGAGGAGCTCAAGGTCACCAGGAAGGACTTCTATGAGGCTTTGAAGATGGTCGAGCCTTCAGCGTTGAGAGAAGTCCTACTCGAGGTTCCGAACGTCCGCTGGGACGACATAGGAGGCCTCGAAGACGTCAAGCAAGAGCTCAGAGAAGCAGTCGAATGGCCACTCAAGTATCCTGAGGCATTCGCCGGACTCGGAATCACACCACCTAAGGGAATCCTCCTCTACGGTCCGCCGGGAACTGGTAAAACCTTACTCGCCAAGGCCGTTGCCAACGAGAGCCAGGCCAACTTCATAGCAATCAAGGGTCCGGAAGTGCTGAGCAAGTGGGTCGGCGAGAGCGAAAAGAACATCCGCGAGATATTCAGGAAGGCCCGCCAGGCGGCCCCAACTGTGATATTCATAGACGAGATTGACGCCATAGCACCGCGCAGGGGAACCGACGTCAACCGCGTTACGGACAGGCTCATCAACCAGCTCCTGACGGAGATGGACGGAATCCAGGAGAACAGCGGAGTGGTGGTTATAGGTGCCACCAACAGGCCCGATATCATTGACCCGGCTTTGCTCAGGCCCGGAAGGTTTGACAGGCTGATACTCGTTCCAGCGCCTGACGAGAAGGCCAGACTGGAGATATTCAAGGTACACACCAGGAAGGTGCCACTGGCCGAGGATGTTAACCTCGAAGAGCTGGCCAAGAGAACCGAGGGCTACACCGGTGCCGACATAGCGGCCGTGGTTAGAGAGGCGGCAATGCTCGCGATGAGACGGGCACTCCAAGAGGGTATCATCAAGCCCGGCATGAAGGCCGACGAAATCAGGAGAAGGGTCAAGGTAACGATGAAGGACTTCGAGGAGGCCCTCAAGAAGATTGGCCCAAGTGTGAGCAAGGAGACAATGGAATACTACAGAAAGATGCAGGAGCAGTTCAAGCAGGCCAGGGGCTGATGCCCCTAAGTTTTTAACCTCCTTTTCCTATTCTCTGAGGTGGTTCGATGAGGAGAAAAGAAATTCTCCTTTTTCTCGCGGTCGTTCTGATGATGTATTTGTATCCCCTCTCGGTGGTTCCGCTCCTGCTTCTCGTGAGGGAGTGGGAGGAATTCCGCGAGGAATGGAAGAAGTCAGCAATCTTGATTGGAATTTCAATACCGCTCTACGGGGCGAAAATACTCCTGGGGATTTCCGGCTGGGCGAAGACCCTTGGAATAACGCCAATCAAAGTTTCACCCGTTATCTGGTGGTCGGTTTACCTCACCTTCACGGCTCTTCAGACGCTGGCCGTCTATTATGTTTATCGCGTCTCAAAGAACTTTGGGGAATACGGAAAAACCGGCGGACTTGCCATGCTGGTCGCAGTTCCCCTTCACCTGCTCAGCCTCAAGCTGTACTTTATACTCACTTGGACCGGGTTAATCCTCTTCCTGCTCGGTCTTGAAAAAGAAAAGGAGGTGATAACATGATTTATGGGGTTCTGCTTAGCATACCGGCGAAGTTTGTGACAAAGTATGAAGACGAAGTCAGAAAGACCATAGGCTACGGAATAGCGAGGGGCGACATAATAAGCTTTACTGAGGCAAGATACAAGGGCGACGTCGCCTTCGTTATGCTCGCCCGCTCCAACAGAGCCGCGGAGAGGGTTGTTAACGAGCTCAAAGAACTGCCCGTAAACGTCAAGGTCATAGAGATTGAGGGGGAGAGCTAAGCCACCCACTCGAGCTCGTAGCCTCTGGCACGGAGTCTTTCCATTTCTTTCCGCGCTATGCTTTCGGCCTTCTTTATGTCGTTGGTGACGACTATCTTCTCCTTTGGTAAGGTGTTGTTCATGTAGTAAACAATCCTCACGAGCATGCCATCACCCCCAAGATATCACCGTTAGTGAGAGCCAGTTGAGGAGACTTAAAAACATTATTGTCTACTTAATGACATTAAGAAACATAATTAGATGAGCAAAAGCGAGCGTTGTTGTACATAATATTTCCAGCAGAACACATGAGGTCATTTGAATGGGAAGAAAAAGGGAGTCACTCAAGCTTCTCCAGTTCGTAAACCATAGCGTCCTTCCGCCTGAGCTCCTGAACCGCGATTCTCCGCGCTTCGTCGGCCGTTTCGGCCTCGAACACTATCGTCTTCCCGCTCTCCTCCCCGCCATGGAGGGTGAGGGCCCACTTCATGTTATCACCGGGAATTCGTCATACTGTCAAACTTTATAAGTCTATTGGGGTCAAACTTGTCACATGAGACTCATTATCAAACATGAAATTATCACAATGCTCATCGAGATGGCTAGAAACTCAGGTATTGAAGTTTGTGGCTTTCTGTTCGGGAGGAGAGAGGGGGACGATTTCATCGTCCTCGAAGCAAGACAAATAACGAACAAACTAGAATCCCAAGATGCCTTCGAAATGGAACCCCTGGAGATGGTTCAGGCCATTGATAGGGCGGAAAAGAGGGGACTTGAAATAGTCGGGATTTTCCACTCTCACATAAACTGTCCGCCGGTTCCGAGTGGAATGGACCTAAAAGGGATGAGGAACTGGAAAGTTCCCTGGCTCATCGTTACGCCCAAAGGGGAAGCAAGGGCGTGGATTTTGGGTGATGGGGGCATTGAAGAGGTGGAGCTCAGTATTACCTGAAAAACCTTAATAACTAACATAACTTTCACTAACGGGAGGGGTTTTGATGGATGCCAATGTTCATCTTTTAACATCCCGGATAAGGCAAGTTGCCCGGGAGGCATCAAACGAAGAAGAGCTGAGATATGGAGTTTCCAGGGTTCTTGAGGAGGTCGTTTCAGAACTGGGAATAAGAGGGAAGTTTGAGAAGGCAACGGCCTTTCTTGATTCTGGGAGAAAGAAGAAAGGCAGGATTGATGCCCTCTATGGGGCGTTATAATTGAGTACAAAGCACCGGGAAGACTCGAAGATAGAAGAACTCTCGAAGAGGCTATAGAGCAGGTAAAGAGGTACATAATGAGCGAGGCTGAGAGCGTCGAGCTCTATCCGTATTATCTTGGCGTTGTCTTTGATGGCTACACAATAGCCTTTGTGAGATATTGGAAGGGCTCTTTCAAAACCCTCGGCCCGGTTCCTTTCAACGAAGAGTCCCTTGAGTACCTTCTCGATGCCCTTAGGGGCCTAACGAGGAAACCGCTCGAAGCGGAAACTCTGCTGAAGGACTTCGGGCCAAAGAGCAAAATAGCCCACGAGGCCCTGAAAGCGTTCTATAACGCCCTTGAAAATCCCAACTCAGAGCGGATAGAACTTTTATTTGAAGACTGGAGGAGAATATTCTCCCAAGTTTGCTCTTACACGCCGGAGAAACTGAAAAAGCTCGCCAAGTTCTATGGCTTCGAGAATGCCGACCCGGAGAAACTAACCTTTGCTCTACACACGTACTATACCCTTCTTATGAAGCTCATAGTCAGTGAGATAGTGAGTGTCCTTTCCGTCGGGCTAGCCGGTTCAATCCTTGCGAGACTCCATGAGAGCTATCTAAGCAATTCCGAAGGCCTTAGATTCGTTCTAGAAGAGGAACTCGAAGAGGGAGGTTTATTCAGGCAACTGGGCATAAGGAACTTCCTTGAAGCGGATTACTTTGCATGGTATCTTGAGGAGTGGAACGAGGAAATAGCAAGAACCGTTCATGAAATTGTCAAAGCGCTGATGGACTATGAGCCCTCGACAGTTGAACAGACACCTGAGAGGGTCGAGGACCTATTCAAGAGGCTCTACCAGAACCTAGTCCCAAAAGAAATAAGGCATAGCCTCGGAGAATACTTTACTCCAGATTGGCTGGCCGAGCTAACACTTGATGAAGCAGGCTACGATGGCAATCCTGATGTGAGGCTCCTTGACCCCGCCTGTGGTTCGGGAACGTTTTTGGTTCTTGCCATAAAGCGCGCCAGGGAGTGGGCACTGGAACACTGGGGTGTTTCACCAAATGCCCAAACGGAACTCCTTGAGAAGATAACCAAAAACATAGTCGGGATAGACCTTAACCCGCTCGCTGTTCTGGCTTCGAAGGCAAACTATCTGATAGCCCTTGGGAAGATGATTAGATACAGAACCGGCGACGTAACGATACCGGTTTACCTTGCGGACTCTATAACCGTGAGCACCAAGACATCGGCAAGGGGTGGAAAGAGGATAGCTCTAAAAACGGTCGCAGGGGAGTTTGAAGTCCCGTTGGAGATAATAGAAAAAGGCCTTGTTGATAAGGTCTTTGAAGCCATCGAAGACGGCCTGAGGAGAAACTACAGCCCCGGGAAGTTCCTGGCGTACCTCTACACCTCCAAGCTGAAAGGGAGGAAGTTCAGCCAGGACACCGAGGACGCTCTCAAGGAACTCTATAAAAAGCTCTATCGGCTTGAACAGGAAGGAAAGGACAGAATTTGGACGAGGGTTTTGAGAAATGCCTTCGCGCCCCTTACAATCGGAAAGTTCGACTTTGTTGTTGGCAATCCACCCTGGATTAACTGGGAAAGCCTACCTGAAAACTACCGCGAGTTGACAAAGCCACTCTGGCAGTACTACGGCCTTGAGAAGGGCTCGGGGAAGGGAATGGGAAAGGTAAAAAGGGACATGGCAATGCTCTTCGTTGCAAGAACCTTCGACCGCTACCTAAAGCCCGGTGGAAAACTGGCCTTCCTCGTGCCATTCACACTCTTCAAGACGCAGGCTGGAGCAGGGTTCAGAAAGTTTTTGGCTCACGGCAGGAGGAGGGAGCCAAAGATACCGGTCAAAGTCCTCAAAGTCCACGATCTCGTGACGCTCTATCCCTTTGAGGGAGCAACGACCAGAACGGGAATGCTCGTTATTGAGAAGTCCGAGAAGACGGAGTTCCCGATACCGCTCGTCGTCTGGAACTGGCCCGACAGTAGGGGAGCAGATGTGGAGGCAACCCTCGAAGATGTGAAGAAGAAATCCAAGGTTCACCAGCTTGTCTTCATGCCCATCGAGGAAGGAAAGCCCGAAAGTCCGTGGATGATGACGACGGAGAAGGCTTATAAGGGGTTGAAGAAGGCACTGGGAAGTTCTGAATATAATGCACACGCTGGGATATTTACGGGAATGAATGGAGTTTACTGGGTAAAGGTCGTTGGTGAAGTTGATTCCGAAAGGGTTGTCATCGAGAACCTTGGAAATATCGGAAAGAAAAAGGTCAGAACCGTTCGCAGGGTCGTTGAGAAGGACCTCCTCTACCCGCTCGTACGCGGACAAGACCACAATAAATGGCACGTAGAGTGGTCGGGGAATTACATACTCGTCCCCCACGACACTGAGACGGGCAAACCTCTACCAGAGGATGAACTCAAAGTTCGCTATCCCCTGACCTACGAGTACCTGAAGACCTTTGAGGAAAAACTGAAGGGTCGGTCTATTCACAAGCTCTGGGGCAGGGGAAACCCGTTCTATGCAGTATATGATATAGGAGCCTACACCTTCAAACCATACAAAGTTGTGTGGAAATACATCGCCGGAAAAATCAGCGGAAAGGCTGAGTTCTCCACAGCTGTAATGGGCTATCACTCAGACAGGTATTTAGGAGAGAAAATTCTGATTCCTAACGAAAAGCTCATGCTTGTTCCATTGGAAAACGAAGACGAAGCCCATTATCTGTCAGCAGTTCTTAACTCGACTATCACTCAGCTAATAGTCGCTAGCTATACAATTGAAACTCAAATCTCAACCCACGTCCTCAACAACGTCAACGTTCCAACCTTCGACCCGTCAAATGAAATCCACCTCGAACTCGCGGAGCTTTCAAAGAAAGCCCATGAGATATCCGGAGAAAAGTACGAGCTCCTTGACGAGCTAAAGGGCCTGAAGACATCACTCAAGGGCAAGAGGGGCGACGAACGGAAAGCTCTAAAGGCGAAAATCGAGGAGCTCAGGGAAAAGATAGGGGAAATCGAAGAAAAGCTCGGAAAAATCGAAGCAAAGATTGACGAGAAAGTCGCCCGGCTCTATGGAATAACCGAGGAGGAGCTTGAGGAGATAGAGAGGCTCTATGGGGTGCTGATGGAGTAGCCTATTTTCCCATTCTCCAACACGCAATTCTTAAATACTATTGTAGTCAACACTGAAGCGGTGGAAAGATGGCCGAAAACGTTGAGTACCCAGTTTCGGTGAGACTGCCCGGCTACGTCGTGAGGAAGATAGATGAACTAGTCAAAAAGAGGGAGTTCAGGAGCAGAAGCGACTTCATCAAGTTCGCCGTAACACTGACCATCGGCCAGCTCATGTTAGAGGAGGTCAGGGAAATTGCCCGGAACACCCCACCTGAAGAGTTTGAGCGGGAATCCAGAGAGGCATGGAAAAAGCTAACAGCTGGAGACTTAGAGGGAGAAGAGTCTGAGGTCATTGAGTTAATCGAGAGAATCGAAAAGGAGTACAGGAGGCTCGTAGGTGCCAAGAAATGAGAGTTGTCCTTGACACCAACGTCGTCCTCGGTGCGCTGATAAAACCCAACGGCCTGGCCTCTCTGCTTGTCAGGGCTTTGGACAGAAAGAGGCTAGTGAATTACACGAGTGAGGAGGCTTTAACCGAACTATCCCTAAAGGTGGCCCTTCTCCAAGAAGTGGGAAAGTTATCCCATGAATGGAAAAAGACTCTGGCACACTTCATCGCAACATCCGAGGTCGTCTCTCCTCTCCAACAGTTTAATCTTTGCAGAGAGGAGGACGACAACAAGTGGCTTGAAATCGCTTATGAAGCCCGGGCAAACTTCATACTCACACGGGATGGGGACCTTCTGGACATTAGGGGAGACGACAGAATGGTTACCCTCGAAAGGCATATCCTCAAATCTTAACACCAACCGAGTTCTACCATGAGGTCATCAAAAGGAAATGTTGAAGGTACCAAACGTTAAATCAAAAAATGACCATTCTGAAGCCATTACTCATCCCTAATCACTATCTCTATTCTCCTTCCCTCGCGGTAGCCCTTCATCGCCGAGAGCATGCCCTTTATCGTTTTCTCAACGAGCTCCTGGACCCAGTCTTTCATTGGGAGAACCTGCCCGTCTATCTTAACCGTCACCTTCGGCTT
>NZ_WAKV01000074.1 GCF_015523185.1 Thermococcus sp. | reverse complement strand
CCTATTATCGTCGGCTTTCCGGGCTGAATGGCTATGCCGTGTATCTTAACCTCGCCAAGTTCCTCTATGATGGAGCTCGTCAGGTCTCTTATGCCACCGCTAGCACCACCACTGAGGATTACGATGTCACAGCACTCGATTCCCTTCTCTATAAGGTTTTTTAAGCTCTCGCGGTTGTCCCGGGCTATGCCTAGGAATATTGAATCACCACCGAGTTCCTTGACCGCGTCTGCTATCGCCCTTCCGTTGATGTCGTAAATCTGGCTGGGTCTCAGCTCCTCTCCAGGGGGAACGAGCTCGTTTCCGGTGCTTATCACGGCCACTTTCGGCTTTCTGAAAACTGGCACTTCAGCTATTCCAACGGCAGAGAGGAGCGCTGTTTCCTTAAAGCCGAGCCTCGTGCCCCTCTTGAGGAGGGGTTTGCCCTTTGGAATGTCGGTTCCGGCCTTCATGACGCCCAGACCTGGATAGGCAGGCTTGTAAATTATTACCTCGTCCCCTTCCCTCTCAACGTCCTCGAACTGTATCACGGCATCGGCACCCTTAGGCAGGGGGGCACCTGTTGAGATGTAGACGCTCTCACCGGGTTTTAACTCAAAGTCAGGAAAGTCCCCTGCGTTCACCTCTCCGACGACCTTCAGTTTCACAGGCTCGCTCTCGCTGGCCATGAAGGTGTCTTGAGCCCTAACGGCGTAGCCGTCAACGGTTGCCCTATCAAAAGGCGGGACGTCTATTGGAGAAACCACATCCCCTGCCAGAACCCTCCCTAATGCCTTCTCCAGCGGAACTATCTCGACTCTTGGCTCAAGCGGGAACGATTTAATAACCTCAAGGGCTTTCTCGAGTGGAACGACCCTAAGGAATGCCATTCTATCACCTGAAGAAAAGAAAAACGCTGACGTATAAATGGGTTGCGTAAGCGGAAGTGTTTACCCTTTATCCTAACCTTGGTGAAGATAATGTTCGTGAATCGAGGGGATGAGATTGCAAGAGAAGGAAGGGCTTAGGGATGGGAACTTTTAGTCTGGGACCTGAAGGACTTTGAACTCATAAAAAACAACCGCTGGGAGAATATAAAGAGACTCCAAGGGCTCTGAGGCTCACCACTCGTCCTCGTCTTCCCAGTCCTCTTCCTCCCACTCCTCCTCCCAGTCCTCGTCGTCCCACTCCTCGAGCTCGAACTCCTCGTCCAAAAACTCCTCTTCCTCACCGACGACCTTCTTTTTCTTGGGTGGCTCCATACCCTCCCCTCGTCCGGAGTTTGAAATGAGGGCCTATAAACTTTATTCCAAAAATTTAAAAGGCCAAGTCCTTCGGGCGAGGCCTCGAAAAAGGTTTATATCCTAACGTGAGAAGGGGAAACCATGAGGGTGGCGATTGTAACGAGCAACGCCAGGGTCTACTACATGGCCACGAAGGTGCTGAAGGAGTATAAAATCCCTTTCCTAAGCTTACGCGTCGGCGAGAGGGTTCCCTACGACGTTGAGGTCGTCCTGACCGGCGAGAGGGATAACGTTGACTTTCCGGTCAAGGTCATAGTTCATGATGAAAACTTCATAGACGAACTCCTCGCGAAGCTCGAAGGTAGGGAGAGGTTTAAAAACGTCTTCATAGCGATAGACCCCGGTGCGAGGCCGGGTTTGAGCGTTGTAGCTGATGGCAGGGTTATAGAGGTTCACAGACTTAAGAACCCGAGGGACGTTGGAATCATCATTGATTTGCTTGAGAAGTATCCCGGAGCCAAGATAAAAATCGGGCACGGCGCGAAAAGGCACAGGACGATGACACTAAAGGCCCTCGGCGAGTTGCTCGGCTACGATTATCCCATCATAGTGGTGAACGAGTTCAGGACAACGCCCAAGGTTGGAGGAATTGAGAGCTCCTCGGTGGTTGACATTGTGGCTTCAATCAACATAGGCCTTAGGGCCGGGCAGGAGACGACCATTGGGGCACTGCTCGACGTGAGGGAGCCTACAAAGAGGGAAATCGAGGACATAAAGCGGAGGAGCCGGGAACTCAGCGGAAACATGACGATTCCATCTTACCTCGCAAGGGAGGTTGCCCTCGGAAACCTGACCCTTGAGGAGGCTATTGAAATTCACAGGAGGCGTTCAAGATGATATTTGGAGGTAAGGAAGAGAAGGTTGATGAGATTAAGCTCCGCGTTGCCGAGGCCTTGAAGAGGGACGTCGGTAGGGGAATAGTGAGGTTCGACAGGAAATACCAGAGACAGCTTGGCGTTGAACCCGGGGACATAGTTGAACTCGTTGGAGAAAGGACAACTGCTGCGATAGTTGCAAACCCACACCCCGACGACAGGGGACTGGACATCATCAGGATGGACGGCTACATAAGGAGGAACGCAGGGGTAAGCATAGGAGACTACGTGACTGTTAAGAGGGCCGAAGTTCAGGAGGCTAAGAAGGTAGTCCTTGCGCCGGCCCAGAAGGGAGTCTTCATCCAGATTCCTGGCGATTTGGTCAAGCAGAACCTCCTTGGAAGGCCGGTCGTCAAGGGCGACCTCCTAGTTGCGAGTAACAGGACAGAGACCTACTACGGCGGTTCTCCCTTCGACGACCTTCTCAGGGGTCTCTTTGAGGCGATGCCCCTCGGTTTCGGCGAGCTCAAGTTTGTCGTTGTAAACACCGTTCCGAAGGGAATTGTTCAGATAACCTACAACACCGAGGTTGAGGTCCTTCCTCAGGCCGTTGAAGTCCGCGAGGAGAGCATTCCGGAGGTTACCTATGAGGACATAGGCGGTCTAAGCGACGCAATTCAGAAGATTCGCGAGATGGTTGAACTTCCCCTCAAGCACCCCGAGCTCTTCGAGAGGCTCGGAATAGAACCTCCGAAGGGCGTTCTCCTCTACGGTCCGCCGGGAACTGGTAAGACTTTACTCGCTAAGGCAGTAGCAAACGAGGCCAACGCCCACTTCATAGCCATCAACGGGCCAGAGATAATGAGCAAGTTCTACGGCGAGAGCGAGGAAAGGCTTAGGGATATTTTTAAAGAAGCCGAGGAAAACGCGCCGAGCATCATCTTCATTGACGAGATTGATGCAATAGCCCCGAAGAGAGAGGAAGTCGTTGGAGAAGTCGAGAAGAGGGTTGTGAGCCAGCTACTTACTCTAATGGACGGCCTCAAGAGCAGGGGTAAGGTTATAGTAATCGCGGCAACCAACAGGCCTGATGCGATTGACCCGGCTTTGAGGAGGCCTGGAAGGTTTGACAGGGAGATTGAAGTCGGTGTTCCTGACAAGCAGGGAAGAAAAGAGATACTCCAAATACACACCAGAGGAATGCCCCTTGAGCCGGACTACGACAGGGCGACCGTTCTGAGGATTCTCGGGGAGATGAAGTCTAGGGGTTCTTTCGATGCAAAGAAACTCGATGCCCTGATTGAGCGGGTTGAAAAGGCCAGAGACGAGGAAGAGGTAAAGAAAGCCCTGAAGAGCGAGGGTGAAATCTACGCTGAAGTGAGAAACAGGCTCATCGATAAGATGCTTGAGGAGATTGCAGATAAGACGCACGGATTCGTTGGTGCCGACCTTGCCGCTCTAGCGAGAGAGGCCGCTATGGTCGTCCTGAGAAGGCTCATCAACGAGGGCAAGATAAGTCCAGAACAGGAGAAGATACCCCCTGAGGTCCTCCAGGAGCTCCGCGTTAGGAAGGAGGACTTCTATGAGGCTTTGAAGATGGTCGAGCCTTCAGCGTTGAGAGAAGTCCTACTCGAGGTTCCGAACGTCCGCTGGGACGACATAGGAGGCCTCGAAGACGTCAAGCAAGAGCTCAGAGAAGCAGTCGAATGGCCACTCAAGTACCCGAAGGCCTTTGAGAGACTCGGCATAGAACCTCCGAGGGGAATCCTCCTCTACGGTCCGCCGGGAACTGGTAAAACCTTACTCGCTAAGGCAGTAGCCAACGAGAGCGAGGCCAACTTCATCGGAATCCGCGGGCCGGAGGTTTTGAGCAAGTGGGTCGGCGAGAGCGAGAAGAGGATAAGGGAAATATTCCGCAAAGCGAGGCAGGCCGCTCCAACGGTGATATTCATAGACGAGATTGACGCAATAGCGCCGGCGAGGGGTGCTGAAGGCGACCGCGTCACCGACAGGCTCATCAACCAGCTGTTGACAGAGATGGATGGCATCGAGAGGAACAGCGGTGTTGTAGTTATAGCGGCAACCAACAGGCCCGACATACTCGACCCTGCTTTACTGAGGCCGGGCAGGTTCGACAGGCTCGTCCTCGTTCCAGCGCCGGACGAGAAGGCCAGACTGGAGATACTCAAAGTCCACACGAGGCGCGTTCCCCTCGCGAAGGATGTCAACCTCGAGGAGCTTGCAAAGAGGACAGAAGGCTATTCCGGAGCCGACCTGGAGGCCCTTGTCAGGGAGGCGGCACTGATAGCGATGCGCAGGGTTATGAGGGAACTTCCGAGGGAGCTCGTCGAGAGCGAGAGCGAGGAGTTCCTTGAGAGGCTTAAGGTCTCAAGGAGGGACTTCGAGGAGGCCCTGAAGAAGGTGAAACCAAGCATAACGCCGTATATGATGGAGTACTACAAGAACTTCGAGGAGGGCAGGAAGAAGCGCGAGAAAGAGCGCGGAGGCGTTGATTACTACACGTTCTAGCCTCTCTTGATTTTTCTTTTACTAAGCTTACAATTGAACAATCTTGGAATGTTGTGAGTTTTTCCATTACTAAAAAATCGAAAAGGTTAATGATTTAAGCGATACTCCCTATGGATTAGTTGATGAAACGGGATAAACTGTTTAGAGTTCTCCTCACGCTGGCAGTTGTTGCACTCCTTACGGTTGGGTTAGGGTTTGCCCTGCCTTCTATCAGGGTAAACGTTCAGGAACTTGGAGTTGGCTATCAACAGTTAGTCTCGCCTGTCTCTTCTGGTTCCATATGGTTTTCAGTAGATTTATCCGAGGGCCAGTTGGTATTCTCTAATGAGTTGCCATCAGGTACTCACATTTATGTGTCTCTCTACAATAGCTCCGGAGATGTTATCGCTTTTAATTACTCAATAGTTCTCTCATCTGCTTTGTCCGCGGGGGTAGTTTATAATTACACCCTAAGCAACCCAACAAACAGCCAGAGAAGTGACGTGAGCCAGGCTATAGTTACAGTTGTAACGCCGGATTATCAGACGATTTTGGTTGGTGGGGGCATTGCAGTAACTTCCCAACAGTTCGGTGTGGGTATTGCAAACACGACGGTCTTTTGTACCCCAATAACGATTAAAGAAAATAGTGGTCATAATTTGTACAACTACAGTGTCTTGGTAGTGTTGAACGACAGTAACAATGCCAACAGCGAAACTTGGGAAGTTGATTGGAATATTATAAACTCAACGAACCTCTACTTCACAGATAACAGTACGCCTCCTCATCCTCTTTATTTCTGGGTTCAGTTAATGGATACCCAAAATAAAATAGCATACATATGGGTTAAAATTCCAGAACTCCCGGCCAACTCCAAAAAGGTAATCTGCCTTCATTATGGGGAATGGCCCAATCCCTACCTGAGCTATGACAACCCAGATAAAGTTTTCATACTTTTTGATAACTTCGATGGAAGTTCAATCAACACAAGCAAATGGAACGTTCATGGGACACCAAGTGTTTCAAACGGCATACTGTACCTTAGTAGCGGACAGTGGATATGGAGCAAAAAAAGTATTCCGGGGGATTCATTTCAGATATTAGTCCAATCAACAAGGCTGAGGGCCTCTCCATTTTTTATGTGGTTCATTGATAACAGGTCTCTTGCTTGGGCGGAAGTATTTAACGGCTCTTACTGGTCAGGATATGATGAGCTTGATGTATTTAATGTTAGTTCAGGGGAATGGGGTGCATCTTATTTGGGTAGTGGGAATCCCGTGCTGGGCACGGATAACCTCATAAACATTACCGTGCAACCGTACAACAGCACAACTAGTCTGGTCACTATTTCTGAAGATTCCGGTAGTATCTCCCAGTATCTAGTACAAAAGGAAACAGACGAGCCTATTGGGCTTGGTCAGTGGTATTACTACAATTGGAGAGGAAGGGCACGAAGCAGGACATCCTCCTATGACTGGATACTTGTAAGGCAATATGTCAATCCAGAACCCTCGGTTTCTGTCGGGCTATGGTATTACTCCCTTAAGTTCTATCCACAGCCGTGATTCAAAGTTAAATATCCTCCTAGTTGTCCTTATACCATTCCACCGTCTTCTTTAGTCCCTCTTCCAGTGAAAACATGGGCTCGAAGCCAAGCTTTTTGATTTCACTTATGTCTGCCACGCTTCTCCTTATGTCGCCTGGTCTGGGCTTGTCAAAGACTATAGAGCTTGTCGTCCCGGTTATCTCAATTATCTTCATGGCGAGTTCCAGAATCGTTGTTTCCCTTCCCGTTGCGACGTTGAAGACCTTCCCGTTGGCACGTTTGCTCTCAGCAACGAGGAGGTTGGCCCTAACGATGTCCTTCACGTAGATGAAGTCCCTCGTCTGCTTGCCGTCGCCGAAAATTACGAGGGGCTCTCCTGCTAATGCCCTGTTAATGAAGATGCTTATCACTCCCGCGTACTGGTTAAAGCCCTGTCTCGGGCCGAACACGTTGAAGTAGCGGAGCGAGACAACAGGTAAACCGTAGAGTTCGTGGTAAACCCTCAGGTACTCCTCCGCGGTGGCCTTTGTCACCCCGTACGGCGAGAGGGGTCTCGGCCTCTCGGTTTCTCTGAGCGGAAGGTTTGGATTGTCCCCGTAGACCGCCGCAGAAGAAGCAAATATCAGCTTTCCGTGTCCCTCAAGAAGGGCCTTGAGAACGTTGAGCGTCCCCAAAACGTTTACCTCCTCTGTAAAAACTGGGTCACGGATGCTTTCAACAACACTCACCTGTGCCGCTTCGTGGAAAACGTAGTCGGCGTTGCTTATCAGCTCCGCTATCGCTCTGTAGTCCCTAATATCGGCCTTTATCAGCTTCGCCTCCGGCGGGACGTTTTCTTCCTTTCCAGTGTAGAGGTTGTCTATCACGATAACCTCATTGTCCTTGACGAGCTCCCAGGCTATGTGAGAACCTATGAATCCCGCCCCCCCGGTGATGACGATAAGCTTGTTCCTCATGGCCAACCCCAGTGAAGTAGAACGGACCCTTTAAGTCTCTTTCTCTGAATAACTCCTCCTGAGCTTTACCGCCTTCATTAAGTCTTCCTTCGTTGGGGGCCTCTCAGGAACGTTTGAGTAGGCATTGAGAATGTCGTCTATGATTATCGCCAGCTTCTCAAGAACGTCTTTACTCTTGTTCCAGGGTGTTGCGTAGCGGAACTCCATAATCTCCGCCAGGTCATCGAGGGTAAACTCGCAGATTATCTCCCCCTTAGGATACTCCACGAGGAGCACCTTTCCATTTTTGATGACGACTTTAACATCAACCTTTGGAGCTTTCACCATCGTGCATCACATTACCCTATTGGGCATCTACGTACTTTAAAGTTGTGCTTCCCCGCGTTGAAATGTGAAAGAATGCGATGGGTTATTGACAATTTTTTGGCGATTTCGAAACCGTTATAAGACCCCTATTGACTTAAACATTGGTAAGGAGCCATGCCGAGCTACATTGTTGTTGGCGGTCAATGGGGGGACGAGGGCAAGGGTGCAATCACAGCCTACCTCGCCCTGAAAGATGAACCTGAAGTAATAGCGCGTGGCGGTGTTGGGACGAACGCCGGACACAGCGTTTTTATCAACGGGAAGAGATACGCGGTAAGACAGCTTCCGATGGGTTTTATGCAGACCAAGGCGAGGCTTCTCGTCGGGGCCGGTGTCCTTGTTGACCCCGAGGTGTTCTTCCACGAGCTCGAAACCCTCAAGGACTTCGACGTCGCTCAAAGAGTTGGTATAGATTACCGCTGTGCGATAATTGAGGAGACGCACAAGCAACTCGACCGCTCCAACGGTCACCTTCACGACAAAATAGGCACCACCGGAAGCGGTTGCGGGCCGGCCAACGCGGACAGAGTTATGAGAAGGGCCAAGCTCGCGAGGGACATTAAGGAACTCGAGCCCTATCTTACGGACGTTGCCGCTGAAGTCAACGACGCCTTGGACGAGGGCAAGCTCGTTCTTATCGAGGGAACGCAGGGCTTCGGGCTGAGCCTCTACTACGGGACTTATCCATACGTCACCTCGAAGGACACAACGGCCTCTGCCATAGCGAGTGACGTTGGAATAGGTCCAACGAGGGTTGATGACGTTATAGTAGTCTTCAAGAGCTTCCCGACGAGGGTGGGAGCCGGACCGTTTCCAACTGAGATGAGCCAAGAAGAGGCGGAAAGACTGGGCCTCATTGAGTATGGAACCGTGACCGGTAGAAGGAGGCGGGTGGGCTGGTTCGATTTTGAGTTAGCGCGCTACTCGGCTAAGCTAAACGGGGCAACGATGCTGGCTTTGACGATGATAGACAAATATGACAAAAACGCCTTCGGAATAACCGACTACGACAAGTTGCCAAGAAAGGCGAAGGAGTTCGTGGAGGGAATAGAAGAGAGGGTTGGAGTGCCTGTTGCCCTCATAAAGACCGGGCCGGAGCTGGAGCACATAATTGACCGCAGGGATGTCATTTAACCGCGTACTTACCCTCGACTTGGACCAGCTTGAGCTTCGAGGCTATACCACCACTGGGAACGAAGTCGTGCTCCATGAGCTCGCCAGTTAGCGTGTTGTACTTTCCGAAGTATATCCCCTTCTTTCCAATTCCCTTCACTCCTGCATAGCCCTCCTCTATGTTGTGGGCTACCCACTCCACCCCTATTGTATCTCCGTAGGTTTCCTTCACGAACTCGGTGAATGCCTTAGTTATGGTGCTCTCGATGTACTGGTATTCGAACTCCAGAATCTCCCCACCCGTCCTGTGGATTTTCAACCTGCCGAAGGCCTTGACCCCGGTGAACTCGACCTCCCAGTGGTCAGAAAGCCTGAGGCCCTCAATCGAGGGGCTGGGTTCGACCTCGCGGATTTTTGCGAGGGCGATTTCCTCAACTATTTCTCGCCTGAGGAAGCGGTCGAGTTCTCTGATTTCTCCCGAGAGTGAGACGAAGACCTTGAGGACGTCCCTCTCCCCGCCAAGGGTCAGGTTAAACCCTTCCTTTGAGTCCTCAGTGAACAGGACACTGTAGTTCCTGTATCTTCTCAGGGTGAGTTCGGTGGCTACTCCTGGACCTATCTCAACTGAGCTCTCCAGAACTTTCCCTGTTTTGCCATCATATGCCACAATCGCCCTGAACTCATTTCCCTCAAACTCCGCCCTCACGATTTCGTGGTTAGTGACCAGGCGGGACTTGAGCTCAACGTTCTCAACAGCCTCCAGGATTGCCCCAGCGCTTTTTCTCAACGCGTCCCAAGGGGAACTCAGGTTTCTAGTTTCAAGGATTTCACCCGTTTTCTGGTCGAGTCTCACCACGAGAACGTTTTTTCCCGAGATAAGGTCAACAAATACCCCTCCGAGGCGCCGTTCAACCCCGATTACCTGGCCTTCCGGATATTTTGAGAGAACGACTTCGAGCATGGCCTCTTCCGTGAGCGCTGGCTGGAACTTTCTGATGTTCCCGCTGTAGGAGTTGAGCTCGATTTCGAAGAGGTACCTTCTCGTTTTGCCCCTCATTAGCGTAAAACGCCCTCTGCGGACGATTTCAAGAGAGATGGGCTCCTCGCGGAGCTCTCTCTTGACGTGCTCCTTGGCCAGTTCAACGAGCTCGGTCTCGTCAAGGGGTTCTGCCTCGGCACTGACGCGACTGATGGCGAAGTCAAACTCGACCCTTGCCTCCCGGTGGCCAAGTGAGAGAACAACCTCGGCACCCACCGGAACGTAGGCCTTCCTCGAGCCGATAACTCGAATGTCGAGCCACTCCCTCTTAACGGCTTCCTCCACAATGGGCTTCGTGGGATCGGTGTCCTTCCCTATCTCCACTTCCGTTGCCAGAACCGTCGCAACGTCCTCCAGGAGAACCTTCATTGCAAGTCCTTTAAGCTCACCATCAACGTTGAGTACCACCCCCTCACCATCGAAAAAGGCTTTTCCGCTTTCATTTTCCCTTGTCCACGAGACAATGTAGATTGGCTTGAGGATAAGCTTCAGACTCTTGAGTTCTATCTCATCAGAACTAACGCTGAACTTGTAAGAGACCACGCGTTTGGCCTCCTCCACGAGCTTCTGGGACGAGAGGGGCTCCACCAGGGGGCCGTCTAAAACGAACTCCTTGAGAGCTCTGGGCCTCTCGCGCTCGGGGAGAAACCTTTCGAGAAGGGTTTTCGGAGGCTCGATTGAGTAGCGTGTAAAGGCCTCTGAGAGCCACTCCGGACCGAGGACAGTAACTCCCTCAACACTCTCTTCAAGGCCATCCAGTGCTATGAGAATTGACCTCTTGTACCCAGAGAGTGCATTTTTGAGCCAGTTTTCGGAGGGTTTGCCTCTGAGAAGGGCAACCGCTAGGGTTTCCTTCCCCTGAAACGGGTCCTCCCTCTCTCCTGTGACCACGATGAGGCGAACCTTTCCCTTCCTCTTGAACTCCCTGCCGGTCTCCCTAAAGCCAGCCTTAGTCATTAGCTCGGCGAGTCCCTCCACTATGAAGTCTTCCGGGGCGAGAAGTATCATTGCTGGTTCCCATTCCATAGTGACTCCCCTGACCTGTTTGACTGCTCGGAATAAATAGTTTGTGGCCCGTAAAAAATAGTTAATTATAACACTTAGTAAGCCCTGTTAAGGAGCCATTTAATAACTGTTCTATGAAACTCCTCCCCCCACTCTGGGTCCTCAAATATCTCATGGTAAGCCCCCGGAAACTCCTTCAGCGTCTTGTCCTTGACCTTTAGCCTATCAAAGAGCATTTTTGCTCCTTCTGGTGGGGTTATTACATCGTCCGTCCCGACCAGAAGGAGAACCGGGACCTTTATTCTGTCGGCCTCCAAGTGGGCCAGTTCCATGTTGACGAAGATGCTCCTGCCGAGCTTTGCCGAAATCCTGTCGTGGACCAGTGGGTCCTCCACGTACCTCCTCACTGCTTCCCTGTTTCTGGAGAGGAGTTCCGGCCTTATACCGTTGGAGAGCGTTACTCCCGGTGCAATCTTCCCGAGGAACTTTGCCAGAGCCACCATAAAACCCGGCGTTTCGGGGCTCTTAGCTAGGGCAGGCGATGAAGCGATTACACCCCTGATCTTACCGCTCCTCGTCTCTGCGTAGCGAATAACCGTTAAACCGCCGAGGCTGTGGCCGAAGATAAAGGACTTCTCCCCTATTTCCTCAATTATGGAGTCGATTATCTCCAGTGTTTCCTCAATGCTCGCGTGCCCCCTTTTCCCCGGGCTTTTCCCATGTCCTGGCCAGTCGAAAGCGTAAACGGCAAAACCGGCCTCGTTCAGCATTCTTATCAGCTTTCCGTAGCGACCGCTGTGCTCTCCGAGGCCGTGCACCAGAACAACCCAGCCCCTCTCGGGCGTTCCAAATTTGGCCCTGTAAACATCCATTTTCAACCCTCCAGCCAGAGCCTCTTGAGGGGGAGCCTGTCAAAGTCCTCATCCTCACTCACTATCGCCTGAAAGCCGTTGTTCTGGATTACGGCGATGTGGAAGGCATCGGAAGGTTTGAGGTTGTACCTGGTGATAATCTCTCTAGCCATACGGTAGTCAAAAAAAGTCAGTGGAAGAACCTTGACGACCGGGAGTATTGTCTCGTCAACGAAGTTTATTGACCTTTCGTAGGGAACGCCGTATTTTCTCCGCAGGACGTGGATGAACTCATCGAGAACCAGTACGTCAGTGTAAAGCTCGTTTTCCTCAACCAGTTTTGAGTAGAAATCATCTATCGCACTCTCATAACTAGGGTCACTACTCCCCAAGGCTAGGTAAATGAGGAGGTTGGTGTCAAGAAACAGCTTCATTAACCAATCCTCCACTCTTCATCGAACTCCATCCTCAAGTGAGATTCCCTTAAGTTCCCCCGGCTTTGGCTTCCTCTTTGGGCGTATTTTCCTTCTCTCCTCCCTGATTTTTCTAAGGAGTTCCCCCGCTTTTATGGGTCCACGTATCAAAAGTCCTTTCTCCGTCGGCTCCACTATGACCTCACCGCCCTCCTTTATGCCGTACGCCTCTCTAAAGACTTGGGACTGACTATCTGGCCCTTCGGCCCGACCTTGAGGCGGATACTAACCAATAGTATCACCAAGTATAACTGATGGTTCAACCGATAAAAAGGTTGCGAAGAGCGGAAAATCAGGAAGAAAACGGGCTCTCCTTTATCTCCCTGTTGACGAACTCGACCAGCTTCCTCACGTCACTCTCTATCGTCTCTGGCTCCGGCTTCATAAGCACGTAAAAGACATTGGTTTTAGGGGTTAGTGCAACGTGCTTGACGTTCTGTGGCTTTGAGAGGCTTTCAACGAGGGACTTAAGCTTTTCCACGTCTCGCCTCTTTTCGAAGAGTGCCTCGTACTTCTT